>NZ_JBHYTK010000116.1:1119-26156 GCF_042749255.1 Streptomyces sp. NPDC059524
GGTGCGGGGGCGGGGCTGCCCCCCCCACCCCCCCCCCCCGCGCCGGGGGGCGCGGCCGGCGCCCCCCCCCCCCCCCCCCCACGCCGTTTTCCGCCCCGGACGCCTCAGGGCGAGGAGTCCGGCCAGCAGTCCCGGCCGGCGATCCGGCGCCACTCCTCGTCGTAACAGCTCGGCAGCGTCCTGCCTCGCTCGCGCCACTCCGCCATGAGCCGGGCGAAGACCGGCTCGCTCTCGGCCGCGTCCGACGGCGGACGGCTGGGCGGAATCAGCGCCCGGTGTCTCCAGCGTTCGTGCGACTCTCCCATTCCATCGCCTCTCGCTCTCCGGTGGTCTTTACCGTCCCCGTCCCCTTACCTCCCCGGCGCCCTTTCTCAATCGCCGCCTGAGGCAAAAGGGTTGCCTTTCGTCCGCGCGGCGTGACATTCCCGGACGGAAATACGAATACGCCTACCCTCGTCCCTCATTCCATCCCCTTTTCTCCGGTGGAGCGGCAATGAAGCGGAACGAAAGACGGCGCGGCCGGCGCGGCGGCCTCCTGCTCGGGGCGCTCGCCCTGGGCCTGGTGACCTTCTCCGGGGCCGCGGCCGGCCCCGTGGCGGCGGCCCTGCCCACCCGTGTCGACGTGTTCGGCACGCTGAAGGACCGGCCCGCGGCGGGCCCCGGCACCACGATCCTGCTCATGGGCACCGACGGCCGGGACACCATCTCCCGCGCCGAGAAGGAGCAGTTCCACGCGGGCGGCGTGGCCTGTGGCTGCAGCGACGTGATGATGCTCGTCCACGTCTCCCGGGACCACGACCGGATCAGTGTCGTCAGCCTGCCCCGCGACTCCTACGCGGACATTCCCGACGCCGACTCCGCGCGCACCCATCCCGCGAAACTCAACGCGGCCTATCACGAGGGTGGTCCCGCGCTCGCCGTGCGGACCATCGAATCGATGACCGGCGTGCGTATCGATCATTTCCTGCAGATCGATTTCCGGCGCTTCATGGACAGCGTCGACGCGGTCGGCGGCGTGGAGGTCTGCACGTCCCGGCAGTTGACCGACTCCGCCACCAAGCTCGACCTCGCCCCCGGACGCCACCGCCTCGCCGGCGGGCCCGCGCTCCAGTACGTGCGCTCGCGTCACGTCGACAACGCCGCCGACCTGGGCCGCATCCAGCGCCAGCACCGCTTCCTCGTCAACACGCTGCGCGGCGCCGGTCTGCGCGACGCCCTCGCGGACCCGGGCCGCGCGATGGACCTCGTCTCCACGGTGCTCGGCTCGGACGCCCGCGTCGACCAGGGATTCGGCCCGGACCAGCTGCTGTCCCTGGCCCGCGACCTGCGCCGCGTCCCGCTGTCCCGTACGGAGTTCGGGACCGTGCCCATCGCCGGGTTCAACCCGGTGATCGAGGGCGCCGGATCCACGCTGCGGTGGGACGAGGAGCGGGCCGGCGAGCAGTTCCGGGCGATGCGCGAGGACCGGCCGCTGACGCCCGCAGATTCGCAGACGCAGCCGCTGGACCCGCCGGACATGAAGGTCCAGACGGTCGTGCACGGCGACACCCTGGACTGCGACTGAGCCCGCGCTGACCTGGCACTGGTCTGCGACAGGGGACCGCTGTGTTCGAACGGTGATAGGCCGAACGGGTTCCCGGGCGCAACTCCCGTGACGTTGCAGAGTTGTTCAGCCCGGACCCCGCAATCAGGGTTCACCGTTCTGAAGGGAAAGCACATGAAGAAGCTGTGGGCATCCGCCACGATCGCGGCGTCCGTCGCCGGCCTGGCAGCGGTGGCCGCCCCGCAGGCCATGGCCATCGGTGACGACACGGGCACGACGTCGCTGTCCGGCAACGGCGCCGAGCAGTCCTTCGGCAACTCGGAGACCGAGGGCGACATGAGCCCGCAGCTCGGCCTGGTCCAGGGTTCCCTGAACAAGCCCTGCATCGGTCTCCCGGCGAAGGCCAACGTCGGTTCGGTCGTCGGCCTCCTGGTCCCGGTCGCCGTCCAGGACATCAACGTCCTGTCCTCGCCGCAGAACCAGCAGTGCACGGAGAACTCGACGCAGGCCAAGGGCGACGAGGCCCTGTCGCACATCGTCGACGACATCCCGGTTCTGTCGGGCAACGGCGTCGCGAACCACTGACGTCCCGCGCACGGACACACCTGAGGGGCAGCCGCTGTGGTGCGGCGGCCCCTCTGTCGTGCTGTTCCCGCGGGCTTTCCTGTGGAGTTATCCGACCGCGGGGAGCAGGTTGGTGACGGGGGCCACGAGGTCGGTGGCCTGGTGGAGCTGGTTCAGGTCGTTCAGGTGGCTCAGGCCGCTCAGCTGCTCGCGTGCGGTGGGCAGTTCGGCCTTGTGCTCGGCCGGGACGCCCAGGGTGGAGACCTGGTCCAGGGTGGCGATGGGGGAGATGGGCTCCACGCCGGTGAGCGGGGCGGCCTGCGCCGCCGGGGCGGCGAGGGCGCCGGCTCCGACGGCGAGCAGGGCGGCGGTGAGAGCGCGTCGAGGTGTGATCATGCATCTCTAACGCTCCGCCCGCCGCGCCGGACACGGTCCGCGCCGGCCGCCCACCCGGCAGGCGCACGCCCGGCCGGTCACTGCTGGGGCTCGCCCTGGAACTTGGCGGCGGACCAGAAGTAGCCGAGGACCGCGAGGCCGAGGCACCAGCCGACGGCGAGCCAGCCGTTGTGCCCGATCTCCGTGCCCTGCAGCAGTCCGCGCAGCGTCTCGATCGCCGGGGTGAACGGCTGGTACTCGGCGATCGGCTGGAACCAGCCGGGCATCGAGTCGAGCGGGACGAACGCGCTGGACAGCAGCGGGAGCAGGATCAGCGGCATCGCGTTGTTGCTCGCGGCCTCCGCGTTGGGGCTGATCAGACCCATGCCGACCGCGATCCAGGTGAGCGCGAGCGAGAACAGGACGAGCAGGCCGAAGGCGGCGAGCCACTCCAGGAGCGTGGCGTCCGTGGACCGGAAGCCGATGGCCACGCCCACGGCGCCGACGAGGACGACACTGGCCACCGACTGCAGGACGCTGCCGATGACGTGCCCGATGAGGACCGAGCCGCGGTGGATGGCCATGGTGCGGAAGCGGGCGATGATGCCCTCGGTCATGTCGTTGGAGACGGAGACCGCGGTACCGATCGTGGTCGAGCCGATCGTCATCAGCAGGATGCCGGGGACGATGTACGCGATGTAGGCGTCGCGGCCGGCTCCGCCGCTCATGGTGTCGCCGAAGATGTAGACGAACAGCAGGAGCAGCATGATCGGCGTGAGCAGCAGGTTCAGGGTGAGCGACGGGTAGCGCCTGGCGTGCAGGAGGTTGCGGCGCAGCATCGTCGAGGAGTCACGTACGGCGAGGGCGAACGAGCTCATGTCAGGCCTCCTGGGTCAGGGTCTTGGTCTGGGGCTTGGGCTGGGCGGGGACTCCGGCGCCGCCGCCGGTGAGGGCGAAGAAGACGTCGTCGAGGTCGGGGGTGTGCACGGTCAGCTCGTCGGCCTCCACGCCGGCCGCGTCGAGCCGGTCGAGGACGGAGCGCAGGGCGCGCTGGCTGCCGTCGCTGGGGACCTGCAGGGCGAGGGCCTCGTCGTCGGCCGCGGCGCCGGCGAGGGCGGCGGCCGCGCCGCGGTAGGCGGCCGGGTCGGTGAAGCGGAGCCGGACGTGGCCGCCGGGGACGAGCCGCTTGAGCTCGTCGGCGGTGCCCTCGGCGGCGATCGTGCCGTCGTGCAGCACCGCGATGCGGTCGGCGAGTTCGTCGGCCTCTTCCAGGTACTGGGTGGTGAGCAGGACGGTGACGCCGCCGTTCACGAGCTCGCGGATGATGCCCCACATGGTGTGGCGGGAGCGCGGGTCGAGTCCGGTGGTGGGCTCGTCGAGGAAGATGATGCGCGGGTCGCCGACGAGCGTCATGGCGATGTCGAGGCGGCGCTTCATGCCGCCTGAGTAGGTGGACGCGGGCTTCTTCGCGGCGTCCACGAGGTCGAAGCGTTCGAGGAGTTCGGCGGTGACGCGGCGGCCCTCGCTCTTGGAGAGGTGCTGCAGGTCGGCCATGAGGAGCATGTTCTCCTCGCCGGTGATGAGTCCGTCGACGGCGGAGAACTGGCCGGTCACGCCGATCGCGGCGCGCACCGCCTGCGGGGCGGTGGCCAGGTCGTGGCCGCCGACGCGGACCGGGCCGCTGCCCGGGTCCGCGGAGACGAGGGTGGAGAGGATCTTGACGGTGGTGGTCTTGCCGGCGCCGTTGGGGCCGAGCAGGGCGAAGACCGATCCCCGCGGGACGGCCAGGTCGACGCCGTCGAGCACGGTCTTGTCTCCGTAGGCCTTGCGCAGTCCGGTCGCCGAGATGGCCAGGTCGGTCATGGCGGTTCGCTCCTTGGGTGGGTGAGGGTCTCAGAGGGCGCGGGCGGTGATGTCGCCGTGCGAGGTGGTGGCGCGGATGGTGACGTCGGGGGTGCCGCCGTCGTGGACGAGGGAGTTGGCGACGCGGCCGTAGGAGGTGCCGGCGTCGAGCGTGGCGTTGCTGCCCTGGGCGGTGTCGACGGTGATGTCGCCCATCTCGGTCTTCAGGTCGAGGTCGCCGCGGGCGGCCTCGGTGACGGTGATGTCGCCCTTCTGTGTACGGACGTGGGCGGGGCCGGTGAGGCGGCCGAGGGTGATGTCGCCGGCGGCGACGGTGACCCGGGCGGCGCTGCTCTCGTCGACCTTGACCGTGGCGCGGGCGGCCTCGATCGCGAGGTCGCCGAGCCGGCCGACACCCCGGACGTCCGCGTCGGCGGCGTCGATGACGACCGGCGAGCCGGCGGGGAGCTGGACGGTGATCTCGACGGCGCCGGACGGGCCGAAGAGGCGGTTCTTCGGGTCGCGGGCGGCGATGCGCAGGGCGCCGTCCGCGTAGCCGACCTCGATCTCCTCGGCGGCCTTCACGTCGCGGCCCTTGGACGGGTCGGCGGGGCGGACCTCGACGACGGTGTCGGCGCGGTCCGCGGCGATGAGCTGCAGGCGGCCGGCGGGGACGGCGAGGGTGGTGTGGACGGGGTTCGGGGTGTCGAACTTCTGCATGTGACTCACTCCTGCGGTGGGTGTCCCGTGTGTTTCTGACATCGAAAACGCTACGTTGCATTCATGATGCTGGCAACAACGTTGTTGCGTCAAAACCCAGTAACCGCAGGTGAGTAGCGGGATTTCATTGCAATGGTTCTGCGGGGAACGCAACGCGTCGCACGGTATTGCGTTGCAATGGAATGACGGTGAACGCTAAGGTGGCGTCCGCGGACAGCGCGCGGGCAGCACCGACGACCACGAAGGAGGCCGCGATGCCGGGCGGCAGGCTCACTCAGCAGGAGCGTCAGCAGATCGCACAGGGGCTGGGCGACGGCCTCGCCTACGCGGAGATCGCCCGGCGCCTGGAGCGCCCGACCTCCACGATCACCCGCGAGGTCATGCGCAACGGCGGCCCCACCGGCTACCGCGCGGACCTCGCCCACCGCGCCACCGAGCACCGCGCCCACCGCCGCAAGGCGGCCGGCGCCGCCGCGGGCCAGGCCGGGCCCGCCGGCGACGGGCAGCGGGCCGACGCCGTACGCGCCTACGAGGAGACCCTGACGACGGTCTTCATGGCGTCCGGCACACCCCGCATGATGGCCCGGGTCATGGCCTGCCTGGTCATCAGCGAGTCCGGCAGCCTCACCGCGGCCGAACTCGTCCAGCGGCTCCAGGTCAGCCCGGCGTCCGTCTCCAAGGCCGTCACGTTCCTGGTGGGCCAGGACCTGGTGCGGCGGGACCGCGACGAGCGGCGGCGCGACCGCTACTCCATCGACGACGACGTCTGGTACCAGTCCATGATGGCCAGCGCCCGGTCCACCGCCGAGATCGCCACGACGGCCCGCCAGGGCACGGGGATCCTCGGCCCCGACAGCAGGGCCGGGGTCCGCCTGGAGAACATCGCGCGGTTCCTCGACTACGTGTCCGAGAGCCTGGTCCGCGCCTCCGACCAGGCCCGCGACATACTCACCGCCCGCCGCGAGGCGGAGGACGGGCAGGCGTAGGAACGCCGACGGCCCGCCCTCGGAAGTCCGGGGGCGGGCCGTCGGTTCACGTGGCCGCGCGGCAAGGGGCGATCCCACGCCGGGCGGTCGCACTCGCCCGGGTGATCCCTGCCGCGCAGAGTCAGGCTAGCCCCGGGGCGCGCCCGGTCCGGGGAGCGACAGGCGGGGCATTTCGCGGACCGGGCCGCCGGTGGGTCCTAGCGGGCGATGTCCGCGTAGCCCTCGATGTCCTGCGGCGGGCGGGAGCCCGGGCCGATGTAGCGGGCCGAGGGGCGGACCAGGCGGCCCGTGCGCTTCTGCTCCAGGATGTGCGCGCTCCAGCCGGCCGTGCGGGCGCACGTGAACATCGACGTGAACATGTGCGCGGGCACCTCGGCGAAGTCGAGCACGATCGCCGCCCAGAACTCCACGTTCGTCGCGAGCACCCGGTCCGGGCGGCGCGCGTGCAGCTCGGCCAGCGCCGCCTTCTCCAGCGCCTCGGCCACCTCGAAGCGCGGGGCGCCCAGCTCACGGGCGGTGCGCCGCAGCACGCGGGCGCGGGGGTCCTCGGCCCGGTAGACGCGGTGACCGAAGCCCATCAGTCGCTCGCCCTGGTCGAGCGCCCGGCGCACGTACGCCTCGGCGTCACCGGTCCGCTCGATCTCCTCGATCATGCCGAGGACGCGGGAGGGGGCGCCGCCGTGCAGCGGCCCGGACATGGCGCCGACCGCGCCGGACAGGGCGGCGGCCACGTCGGCGCCGGTGGAGGCGATGACGCGGGCGGTGAACGTCGAGGCGTTCATGCCGTGCTCGGCGGCCGAGGTCCAGTACGCGTCGACCGCCGCGACGTGCTTGGGGTCGGGCTCGCCGCGCCAGCGGATCATGAACCGCTCGACGATCGACTCGGCCTTGTCGATCTCGCTCTGCGGCACCATCGGCTGCGCCTGGCCGCGGGCCGACTGGGCGACGTACGACAGGGCCATGACGGCGGCGCGGGCCAGGTCGTCGCGGGCCCGCTGCTCGTCGATGTCGAGCAGCGGTTTCAGGCCCCACACGGGCGCCAGCATCGACAGCGCGGACTGCACGTCGACACGGATGTCACCCGAGTGGACGGGGATCGGGAAGGGCTCGGCCGGCGGCAGTCCGGGGTTGAAGGCGCCGTCGACCAGCAGCCCCCACACGTTCCCGAACGACACGTGGCCGACCAGATCCTCGATGTCGACGCCCCGGTACCGCAGGGCGCCGCCCTCCTTGTCCGGTTCGGCGATCTCGGTCTCGAACGCGACGACTCCTTCGAGACCAGGTACGAAGCTGGGGTCGAAGTCGGACATCAGGCGGCTCCTCTAGATGCGTGATGCGTGGACGGGGGCTGGGGTGCGCGATCGGATCCACGGCCAGGGGACGTGCGGCTCGCGGTCCGGGTCGGTCACACCCGTGATGCCCCGTTCGGCAGGCGGTCACCCAACCCTCGGGTCTCTGGACCATAACTCCCGGTGCCACGCTTGGCGAGAGTTGGTGGCACTCAGTGCCATGGCTCACCTTCGGGGTACGGGCACGGGTACGGCAGGATGACGCCGTGAGCGCCCACGACGACCTCGACCCCGACCCCGCCTTCATGCGGGAGCAGTACCGCACGCACGACGGCGGTCTGCTCGAGCCCGATCTCGCCCCGCACCCCATGGACCAGTTCGCCCGCTGGTTCCGGCAGGCGGCCGAGCCCGGCTCTCCGCTCGCCGAGCCCAACGCCATGGTGGTCTCCACCGCCGACGCGAGCGGCCGTCCGGCCTCCCGCACGGTGCTCCTCAAGTCCTACGACCACGAGGGCTTCGTCTTCTACACCAACTACGGCTCCCGCAAGGCCCAGGACCTGGACGTCAACCCGCAGGTCGCGATCCTCTTCCCCTGGCACCCGATGGGCCGTCAGATCCATGTCGCCGGCACCGCGGTGCGGACCTCCGCCGAGGAGACGGCGGCGTACTTCCACTCCCGGCCGCACGGGTCGCAGCTCGGCGCCTGGGCCAGCGCGCAGTCCTCCGTGATCGGGTCGCGGGCCGAACTGGACGCGGCGTACGGGGAGTTGGCGCGGCGCTATCCGGTGGGGTCGGACGTTCCCGTGCCGCCGCACTGGGGCGGGTTCCGGGTCGCCCCGGAGGAGATCGAGTTCTGGCAGGGCCGCGAGAACCGCCTCCACGACCGGCTCCGCTATGTCCGGGTGCCGGGGGGCTGGCACGTGGAGCGGCTCAGTCCTTGAGGGGGCGGGTCCGTCGCCGGGTGCGGGTGGGTGGGGGCTGGTCGCGCAGTTCCCGCGCCCCTCATGAGGCTGCGCCTCATCGGGGAAATGCGCCCGAAGGGCATGCATTTCAGGGGCGCGGGGAACTGCGCGAGAAGCCCCACCGGGCCGCACCCGCCCAGGGCGCCGAGGAGAAACGGCGGGTCACCGTCCGGCCAGGACCCCGTCGAGGAACGGCTCCACGACCTCCCGCCACGCCAGAGGCTGGTCGTAGTGGACGAGATGCCCCGCGTCGGGCACCTCCGCGTACACCCCCCTGGGAAGGACCCGCACCATCTCCTGCGCCTCGGCCCGCCCCAGCTCCCCGTCCAGCCCCCGCACGACGAGCGCGGGGCACCGCACCCCCGCCAGTTCCTCCCAGTGCGCGTCCCGTACCCACGTCGACCGGGCCGCGAGCATCTGGCGCCGCGAGAACACCGGCCGCCACCCGTCCTCGGCCTGCGTCATGACCTCCGCGTAGAACTCCCCGCGCGCCGGATTGGGCCGCTCCACCCAGGGGTCGTCCTCGCCGAACCACTTCCGTACGTCACCGAGCGTCGCGAACGGCAGCGGCCACGCCCGGAACCAGTCCTCCCACTCCCGCTGGGACGCCGCGCCGAGCGCCGAGGCCCGCATGTCGCAGATGACGAGGCCGCTGACCAGATCGGGCCGGCGCGCGGCGAGCTGCCAGGCCGTCAGCGCCCCCATGGAGTGCCCGACGAGCACCGCCGGGCCGAGCCCGAGTCCTTCGAGCGCCGCCTCCGCGTCGAGCACGTAGGCCTCACGGTCGAAGGGGCCCTGCTCGGGTTTGTCGCTCTGGCCGTGCCCGCGCTGGTCGAGCGCGACGGCGCGGCGCCGTTCGGAGAGCCAGCGCGCGGTGCCGGCCCAATGGGACGCCCGGCCCATCAGGCCGTGCAGTAACAGCACTCCGGGAGCCTGGCCGGCCTCGCCCGTCTTGGGCGGGTCGGCGAACTCCCAGGCGGCCAGCCGGACCCCGCCCGCTCCGGTCACGTCGATGCGTCGCGCCATAGGCCCCGGCACCCCCTCGTGGTCACGCCTGCAGTCGCTGATCCGCGTACGTTATCGAACTCGCATTCGAGAACGGGCGGCGTTCCCGTCACACCCCTCTTTTGAGTGACAACGCTCAAGGAATGACCTGCGTCGCCGAGGGGATCTCTTCAGCGGGAGGCGGACCGCTCGGGGAAAACGGTCCGAGGGGGACGACCCTGGGAGCTCGGGGCTCCGGGTCGGAACAGGGGAGGACAGGCCCCGGCGCCGCGAGGCGCCGGGGCCCTCTGCCGACACCCCGCTCCCCACACCGCGGACCCCACGCACGCCGAACGGCCGGTCCATGCTGGCCCCCTCCGGTCCCCAGACTCAGGCCCTACGCTCACGCGACAGCGTGGCACGCAAAACGCCCGAGCGCTGCGATTCCGCACACTGAATCCTGCTTTCAGTGCGCCGCGCGCGCCCCGCGCACGCGGCGAACAAGCGGTACCGCCGCCCGGGCGCCCCGGAAAGCCAGGCTCAGCGCTTCGCCACGAACACGTGCGAGGCGATGTCCGCCTCCAGCTCCGCCGCCTCGCCGCTGCTGCCCACGAGCACCCCGCCCGGCGACTGCGTCACGCTGACCACCGAACCGGGCTGCACACCCGCACGCCGCAGCGTGTACATCAGCTGCGCGTCCGTCTGGATCGGCTCACCGATGCGCCGCACGACCACCGTCTTGCCGTCCGCACCCGTCTCCAGGTCCGCCAGCGAGACCATGCCCTCGTCCAGGAACGGGTCCGCCCCGTCCTTCTCGCCCAGCTCCTCCAGACCCGGGATCGGGTTCCCGTACGGCGACTCCGTCGGGTGCCGCAGCAGCTCGAGGACGCGGCGCTCCACGGCCTCGCTCATCACGTGCTCCCAGCGGCAGGCCTCCGCGTGCACCTGCTCCCACTCGAGGCCGATCACATCGACCAGGAGACACTCCGCGAGCCGGTGCTTGCGCATCACGCGCGTCGCCAGCCGCCGGCCCTCGTCCGTCAGCTCCAGGTGCCGGTCCGCGGCCACGGCCACCAGGCCGTCCCGCTCCATGCGCGCCACGGTCTGGCTCACCGTCGGCCCGCTCTGGTCCAGACGCTCGGCGATCCGGGCGCGCATGGGGACCACACCTTCCTCCTCCAGCTCGAGGATGGTGCGGAGGTACATCTCCGTCGTGTCGATCAGTCCGGACATACGTGCCCCTCGTGTAGCTCTCTAGCTCCGCAGCCGCTCCGCTGGCGTGCCGCGCAGCGCGTGCGCTGGCCCTGCCGTCAATTCTGACGCATACCGCCGACAACCGTGCCGCGCCGGGGAAACAGCGCCCCGAACCGCCACGGGCCCGTACGAAACAGCCACAGCCGCGCCTTTGTTCCGCCCCGCCGACACCACAGGTGCCGTATTGACACGGCACTGGTCCAGACCGCACGGTGATCCGCGACAGACGCGATCCGCGACGGGCGCGGACACGCCGCGTCACCACCGAGGGGTTACGCCGATGAGCGAGAGCAAGCTGGCCGCGCAGTACCTCGACACCGCGATCGGCCTGCTGCGCCGCATCCGCGACGAGGAAGCCGACTCCGTCGCCGCCGCCGGCACCCTCCTCGCCGACACCGTCGTCGCCGGCGGCCGCCTCTTCGCGTTCGGCGCCGGACACTCCTCGCTCGCCGCCCAGGACGTCGTCTACCGCGCCGGCAGCCTCGCCCTGATGAACCTGCTCGCCGTCCCCGGAGCCGTCGGCGTCGACGTCATGCCCGCCACCCTCGGCTCCGCCCTCGAACGGGTCGACGGACTCGCCGCCGCCGTCCTCGACTCCAGCCCCGCCCGGGCCGGCGACGCCCTCGTGATCATCTCCCTCTCCGGGCGCAACGCCCTGCCCGTCGAGATGGCCATGAACGCCCGCGCCCTCGGCCTCAAGGTCATCGGCGTCACGTCCCTCGCCTACGCCACCGGACCCGACGCCCCCAGGTCCCGGCACGTCTCCGGCACGTACCTGCGCGACCACTGCGACATCGTCCTCGACTCCAAGATCGCCGTCGGCGACGCCGAACTCACCCACGACGGCGTGGACGCCCCCTTCGCCTCCGCCTCCACCGTCACCACCAGCGCCCTCATGCAGTCGATGCTGGCCACCTGCGCCGAATCCCTCGCCGACCGCGGCATCCAGCCCCCGCTGCTCCGCTCCGGCAACGTGGACGGCGGCCACGACTGGAACGCCAAGGTCTTCGAGCAGTACAAGGACCGCATCTTCTACCAGCACTGACCCGCGGCGGAGAGCCCTACGACGGCCGGGTCGCCGCCGCCAGATCCACCGCCGCCGCGATCCGCACCGCCACACCCTCCGCGTACACCGCGTCACCCCGCTCGAACCGGGACCGCCCCGCCCCGCGCAGGAACGTCACCACACCCAGCGTCCGCCCCCGGCTGCGCAGCACCGCGCACAGCGCGAACCGGCTGTCCTGCGGCCACTGCCGCGCCGCCGCCCACTCCGCCCCGCCGTCCCCCTCCGGCGCCCCGGCCCGCACCGAACCGGCCCGCTCCGCGCACTGCAACGCCGGATGCCCCGCCCCGTACCGCACGGGCAGCGCCCCACGCGTCACCAGCAGACTCGGGCCCGGCGCCCCCGCAGGCGTCGCCGCGGCCCGCACCAGCCGCACCGGCTCCTCACCCTCCGCGCTCACCACCAGATCGATCAGCGCGTGATCGGCGAACCCGGCCAGCGCGAAGTCCAGATGCGTCGTCGCCGCCTCCGCCGGGTCCTCGCACTCCGCCGCCGCCCGCGCCGCCCGGTGCAACTGCTGCGTCCGGAACCGCAGCGCCGCCGCGTCCTGCTCCGCCCGCCGCGCCTCCGTCACGTCCTCGAACAGCCACGCCACCCCCAGCGGCACCGGCTCCTCCGCCAGCGGCGACGACAGCCGTACGAAACCACTGCGCCAGCAGCGCCGCTCCGGCTCACCCCGCTCCGAGCGCACCGTCACCCACACCTCGGCCGGCGCCGGCGGCGCCCCCTCCGCCAGGACGTGCGCCAGCGCGCTCTCCAGCTCCTCCACACCCTGCGACACCAGATCGCCCAGCGGCCGCCCCAGCACCGCGCTGCGCCCCGAACCGAGCGCCTTCGCCGCGTGCGCGTTCACCAGCGCGGGCCGCAGATCCGCGTCGACCAGGACCACACCCCACGCCGTGGCGTCCTCGAACAGCGCCTCGCTCAGCGCGATCGACCGCTCCAGATCGATCTGCGCGTGCACCTCGCTGAACGCGCAGTACACCCCGGCGGGCTCCCCGCCCGGCCCGCGCACCGCCGCCGACTGCGTCCGTACGAGCACCCGCCCGCCGCTCTTGGTCACCAGCGCGAACTCGTGCACCTGCCGCCCCGGCGCGTGCATCGCGGACAGCAGCCGCTCCTGCACCTCCGCCGCGTCGGCACTGCGCACCGCCCAGCCCGCGAACCCGGCCCGCCCCACGGCCTCCGCCGCCGACCAGCCCAGAATCCGCTCGGCCTCCCGGTTCCAGTGCGTGACGACACCGTCCGCGTCGAACGCGCACAACGCCGCGTCCATCCCGTCCAACAACGCGGCCAGAAGATCGCCCCCGTCCCGCTCGGGCTCGTCCTCGGGCCCGAGCGCGTCGGTGGCCCCGCTACGCCGTGATGCACTCACCTGGCACCCCCTCCACCTCATTCAACTTGAACGTGACGCACCCCACACCATGTTCCGTCAACTTCCTGACGCTCTTCGTGCACCGTCCGCGGATCTTCCCTCCTCGGTCGGCGACGACGTGGTGCTCCTCGGCGGCGGTGGCGCCTAGCACGCTCGATGCGTCGGAATCAGCGAAACCGGGCGTAGTTCCCGCCTTCGTGGCCAGGGCCGGGGAACGCCCGTGCGGTCGCCCGGGGGAGCCATAGCGTTCCCGGCATACGCAAGAAGGGAGGCCACCTGTTCCCCGGTCGAACAGACCGAAGGGTGGCCAGCCCCAGTCATCGGCAAGAAGGAGTTGCCCCGCGATGACTACGTTCACGGCAGGTGAGCAGACCCACCCCGGCGTGCTTCCTCAGCGCCGGGCTCTGGAATCCGTGGGAGCAGACAACCCTGGGAGCAGGGACGAAACGGCTCACGGACGCCCCGGCGCAGCCCGGGACGCCGGCCGGGAACATGGGCGAGGGGAGACCGGCGGGAGCGGCAGCGAACCCCGTCGGCGTCACACCGGACCATCCGTCGCCGCGGCGACGGGTGAACCGGTAGCCAACGGAGGCGGTGACGCCCCCGAAACCACGCCCGGCTCATGGAAGCCGAGCACCAGCCGGGTCTTCGTGCACGACAGGCACGGGCAACCACTCATGCCCTGCCATCCCGCACGCGCGCGAGAGCTCCTGGGCAAGGGACGGGCCGTGATCGTGAGACAGACCCCGTTCACGATCCGGCTGCGGGACCGGACGGTCTCCCGGTCTCAGGTCGACGGCGTACACCTGCGCATCGACCCCGGCTCCAAAGGCACTGGGATGGCCCTCACGGTGGACAGGCATGAGCACGCCGGCGACGGCCGCACCCACCTGGTCCGCCGAGGTCTGATGGCAGTCGAACTCCGTCACCGGAGCGAGCGCATCAGCCTCTGCATGCGACAGCGCGCGGGGTTTCGCCGTCGGCGGCGCTCGGCCAACTGCCGATACCGAGCCCTCAGGCGGGACAACCGCACCCGGCCCGCCGGCTGGCTCCCGCCCTCCCTCCGGCACCGGGTCGACACCGTCGTGTCACTGGCCCGACGCTTCTGCCGCTACGCACCCGTGACCGAGATCCACGTCGAGAGCACGGCGTTCGACACACAATCGATCAGTTCGGGGCGCCGACTGCGCGGAGCCGAGCACCAGCAGGGAACACTCGCGGGCACGGACGCCCGGACCTATCTGCGTCAGAAGTGGGGCGATGCCTGCGCCTACTGCGACGCCACGGACCTGCCGCTCAACATCGAGCACATCCACCCCCGAAGCCGCGGCGGGTCCGACCGGATCGCCAACCTCGTTCTCGCCTGCGTCCCCTGCAACCAGGCCAAAGGCGCCCAGCCCATCCGCGGGTTCCTCGCCACCGATCCCGAGCGGCTCGCCAGGTTCATCGCCCAGACGAAGCCCACACTGCGGGACGCCGCCGCGATGAACTCCACCGGCAAGCCACTCCTCAAGGCGCTCACGTCACTGGGTCGGCCGGTGCACGCCTGGACCGGAGCGCAGACGCACACCAACCGGGAGCTCCTCGGCCTGGTCAAGTCGCACACCCTCGACGCACTCGTCGTGGGCCCGCTGGGTACAGACGCGGATGAGAAGACCGTCGTCGTTCCACGCCAGATTCTCGTGATCACGGCCACCGGCCGCGGCTCCTACGCTCGCACGACCCCGGACCGCTTCGGATTCCCGCGCCTCAGGCGCGACCGGCGCAAGCGTCACTTCGGCTACGTGACCGGAGACCTGGTGCGTGCCACCGTCCCCGACGGCAAGTGGGCGGGGATCCACACCGGTCGCATCTCGGTACGCGCCCGCGGCCAGCACAGTCTCGCCACGCCGCAGGGCCGCATCAATGTCTCGTACCGCTGTCTGAGCCTGCTCCAGCGCGGCGATGGCTATGGCTACGCATTCCGGTCGGAGGTGGGTCCGGTGGCCGGTTCTCCTGTGTCCCGTAAAACCGGTTGAAGGTCTCGGCGCAGGTTCCTAGGCTGTGCTGCACAGAGGAAAGGAGGTGGTTCGGAGCATGTATGTACGCCGGACGTCTGAGGTGACTGCGGGCTAGCGGCCCGACGTCGCATCTCGAATTCGGCGCCGGACCCGCGCGTGTGCACGCGCGCAGCCGGCCCCATTCCCAAGCAGTCACCCGACCCGCGAGCCGCCGGTACGTCCGGCCGGCTTCCGACCGTCTCGTACGGGAGGAACCAGGCTCGCGGGTCGTCTGCGTTCTCAGCCCTTGCTGACCGCCGTCAGGATCTCCGGGAGGCGCTCCGCCGTGCGGGGGGCCGCCAGGCGCAGGCCCAGGAGGGTCGCGGCGGTGCCGTAGGCCGCGCCCGCCGGGAGCAGCAGCCAGGACCAGTCGGTGTGGTCCGTCGCGTGCAGGGCGATCGTCAGCGCGAGGACCGGGGCGCACAGCACGGCCGCCGCGACCATGCCGCCGAAGATCGAGATCCAGGCGAGGCCCGCCTGGCCGGGGGCGACGTTCTTGTAGCCCTCCTGCGGGATCGAGTAGGGGAAGCGGGCCGAGGTCCACGCCCCGGTGGCCAGCATCGCCCCGAGCAGCGCGAAGGAGAGGCCGAGGACCTCGGGCAGCTCCTGCCAGGCGTCGAGCAGGGCGCTGGTGAGGACGGTGACCAGGGTCGCGTAGGGCAGCGTGATCACGAGCAGGGCGAGGGCGCGGGCGCGCAGTTCCGCGTAGGCGTCGCGCGGGGAGGCGATGGTCGCGGCGACCATCCAGAACGCGGAGGTGTCCTGGCCGAACTGGTTGTACATCTGGATGCCGAGCATGCCCGAGGCGAAGCACGCGAAGTAGGCGGAGCCGGTGCCCTGGAGGGCGTTGAAGACGGGGACGATCATGCCGATGGCCAGGGACGTGATCCAGGCGGCCTTGGTCTTCGGGTCGCGCCACACGTAGCGCAGGCTGCGTTCCATGACGGTGCCGGTGCGGCCGTCCGGGAAGAGGCGGCGGCGGGGGGTCGCGCGGCGGGAGGGTTCCGCGGCCTGGAGCGTCGAGCCGTCGGGCGCGGTCATCAGGCGGGTCAGCGCGCGCCGCCAGACGAGGAGCAGCGCGGCCAGTGCGGCGGCGGTCAGGGCGAGCTGCGCGGCCGCCGGGCCGTACGCGCCGCGGCCCGCCGCCTCGACGGCGCCGATCGCCGACGCCGGGGGCACCCAGCGCAGCACGTCCGCCGCCGGGTCGAGCGCGCCGAGTCCGCCGGCGCGGCCGAGGCGCTGGGCGCCGAAGTTGACGAGCTGGGCGCCGAGCGCGATGACGAGGCCGCTGAGCACGGCGAGGTCGCGGCCCTTGCGGCTGGTCAGCAGGCGGGTGTTGGCGGCGGCGACGGCGCGGGCCAGGGCGACGCAGACGAGGACGGCGAGCGGTACGGCGAGCAGGGCGACCGCGGTGGACGCCGCCCCGTGTCCGACCGCGTAGGCCGCTCCGGCGGTCAGGCACAGGGTGAAGACGGGGCCGATCCCGACGAGGGAGGCGACGAGCAGGCCGCGGACGAGGGGGTCCGGGCGCAGGGGCAGCATCACGAGCCGGGTCGGGTCGAGGGTCTCGTCGCCGCTGGGGAAGAACAGCGGGAACACGGCCCAGCCCAGGGCGAGCAGCGCGAGCAGGACGACGCCGACGGTGGTCGCGTGCCGGTTCCCGTGGAGCAGGACGAGGCCGAGGACGACGAGCGCTCCGAACAGCACGGAGACGAGTGCGGACGCCGCGTAGGCGACGCGCCGGCCCGCCGACTGGCGCAGGCCGTTGCGCAGCAGGGCCCATTTGAGGCGGACGAGGACCCCGGTCACCGGACGGCTCCGCCCCCGCCCAGCCAGTCCAGGGAGCTCCCGGACGGGCTCCCGGACGCTCCGACCAGCTCCAGGAAGGCCTCCTGCAAGGACGCCGCGTCGCCCTTCACGTCCGCCAGGGGTCCCTGTGCCCGGATGCGTCCCGCCGCCATCACGGCCACCCAGTCGCACAGCGACTCGACCAGTTCCATGACGTGCGACGAGAAGACGACGGTGGCTCCGGAGCGGGTGAAGCGTTCGAGGACGCCGCGGATCGTCTGGGCGGAGACGGGGTCGACGCCTTCGAAGGGCTCGTCGAGGAAGAGGACTTCGGGGTTGTGGAGGAGTGCGGCGGCGAGGCCGATCTTCTTGCGCATGCCGGTCGAGTAGTCGACGACGAGTTTGTGCTGGGCTCCGGCGAGGTCGAGGACGTCGAGGAGTGCGGCGGCCCGCCGGTCGACCTCGGCGCCGGGCAGCCCCCGCAGCCGCCCGGTGTACGCGAGGAGTTCGCGCCCGGAGAGGCGCTCGAAGAGGCGCAGTCCCTCGGGCAGGACCCCGATGCGGGCCTTGACCTCGGCGGGGTCGGCCCAGACGTCGTGCTCGGCGACGTGCACGGTGCCCCGGTCGGGCCGGAGCAGGCCGGTGACCATGGAGAGGGTGGTGGTCTTGCCCGCCCCGTTGGGGCCGACGAGGCCGATGAACCGGCCTGCGGGCAGCGTGAGTTCGATCCCGGCGACGGCGGTCTGCCGGCCGAAGGACTTCCATAGGTCGTGGACGCGTACGGCCGCGTCCACGGCTGCGTCGGTCAACTGTGCCCGCCCTTCATCGGCGTCGTCGTGCGACAGCGTCTGCGGCTGCGTCCGAGTTCGGGACGGCCTTGACGTCTGGGCACGATACGTCGGCCAAGGGCGGGGCACAGGGAGGCGGCACGGGCCCGTCCTTACGGGCGGCGCCCCTCGCGCCCGCACGCGTAGGCGAGCGGGGAGACGAGCTCGTCGGCGTCGGGCAGCCACCGGTTCGCGGCGGTCGGCCGGCAGGCCCACTGCACGGCGCCCTGGCTGCCGAAGCGGGTCGGGGGTGCGGCCACGTACTGGCCCTCGCCGAGCGTGACGAGGTCGAGGGAGGCCGGGGGCCAGCCCAGCTTGCGTACGAGGTCGGGGACCTTGGCGGTGGCGCCGGGCAGGACGAAGAACTGCATGCGGCGGTCGGGCGTGCAGGTCACGGGGCCGAGCGTGAGCTCCATGCGCTCCATGCGGGCGAGCGCCAGGAAGCCGGCGGTCTCGGGCACGTCGATGGCGTCGAAGGTGCGGCCGGTGGGAAGAAGGATCGACGCCTTGGGGTGTTTGGACCACAGGCGGCGCGCGCCGGTCGCACTCCCGGTCGCCTGGGTCGCCCAGTCGGGCCGCGCGGCGTGCGCGCCGGGCGTGGGGCACGCGGCGTCGTCGCACGAGCAGCGCTGCACGCCCTGCTCGAACTCCAGCCAGGTGCCGGGGAACACGTCCCAGTGCCGCTCTTCCGCGTAGCGCACGGCCGTGTCCAGGAGGGATTCACCGCGCTGGGGCGGGATCTGCCCGGTGGGGGTGACGGGTGAGGTGACGTCCGAGGTGCCTGCGATGGTCTCTTCCACGACGTTCTCAACTCCCGCCGTCAGCTGGGGTTACGGGGGCACGTACGGGTGGCTCCGGAGCATCGTTCCCGCACGTGGGGCGCATGGGTGCACGGTCGGGGGCGCGCGGGCGGGACGGCAGCGGGGGAGGGGTAGTCATCCGGGGACGGGGCGGACCTCCGCACGTCGGGCCGGAGCCGGTCCGTCCCCGTTATGCGCCATTAACCACCGTTCATGAGCAGATGTGGTGCATCTTCCCGTTTCGTGCAGGGCAGTCATTCCACGACCGGCCGTGATCCGCACGGCAGGCCATCCGGACGGGCACAGCAGGGGGTTACGTCATGGCCGCACGGCCTCTCGTCGCGCGACAGCCCAACGAACGGCTGCAGGCGCTCATCCAGGAGGCGGGCTGCTCGAACGCCGGCCTGGCCCGCCGCGTCAACATGTGCGGGTCCGAGCACGGACTCGACCTGCGCTACGACAAGACGTCGGTGGCCCGGTGGCTGCGCGGGCAGCAGCCGCGCGGCCGGGCGCCCGGCATCATCGCCGAGGCCCTGGGGCGCAAGCTCGGCCGCACGGTCACCATCGACGAGATCGGGATGGCCAACGGCAAGAACCTGGCCTCCGGCATCGGTCTGCAGTTCTCGCCGACGGTGCTCGGCGCCATCGAGCAGGTGTGTGAGCTGTGGCGCAGCGACGTGGGGCGGCGGGACTTCCTGTCGGGCTCGGCCGTCGCCTCGTCCGCGCTCGTCGAACCCAGCAGGGACTGGCTGATCTCCGTACCGGACTCGCAGGTCGCGCGGTCGGCCGGGCCGCGGGTCGGGGTGTCGGACGTGGCGGCCGTGCGCGCGATGACGCAGGCGCTGACCGATCTGGACCACCAGTACGGGAGCGGGCATGTGCGCCCGGTGGTGGTGCACTACCTGAACAGTGTGGTGAGCGGGCTGCTCGCGGGCTCGTACCGGGAGGCGGTGGGGCGCGAACTGTTCGCGGCCGTCGCCCGGTTGACGGAGCTCGCCGGGTACATGGCCGTCGACACCGGGCAGCCGGGGCTCGCCCAGCGGTACTACATCCAGTCCCTGCGGCTCGCGCAGGCGGCCGGCGACCGCGGCTACGGCGGGTACGTGCTCGCCGCGTCGATGAGTCATCTGGCCGCGCAGCTCGGCAATCCGCGGGAGATCTCCCAGCTCGCCCGCGCGGCTCAGGAGGGGGCGCGCGGGCGGGTCACACCGCGCGCGGAGGCGATGTTCCACGCCGCCGAAGCGCGCGGTCACGCCCTGCTCGGGGACGAGCGCTCCGCGCACGGATCCATCGCGCGGGCGCTCGCCGCGATGGAACTGGCCGAGGGGCAGCGCGGATCCGGTGACGACCCGGCGTGGATCGGCCACTTCGGGCCCGCCTATCTCGCCGACGAACTGGCGCACTGCCACCGGGACTTGGGTCAGGGGCGGGACGCGGAGCGGTGTGCGCGCGAGGCGTTGGACGGGCATCCCGCGTCCAAGGCCCGGCGCCGGGCGATCGGGCTCGTGCTCCTGGCGACGGCTCAGGCGCAGCAGCGCGAGGTGGAACAGGCCTGCCACACGGGACTTCGGGCCGTCGAGCTCCTCGGCACCCTGCGCTCCAACCGCGGTGCGGAGTACCTGGAGGACCTCAGGGCGCGGCTCGATCCGTACCGGGAGGAGCCGGTGGTACGGGAGTTCGGGGCGCGCGTGGAGTTGCAGGCGGCCTGATTCCCACAACAGCGTCACCGGGGCCTGTTTTGTTACTCCCGTCACGGGGGAGGTTCTCGGGATTTGAGGTGCGTAGCACGGGCGTGCGAGGACCCGGTAGCGTGAGCCGACGATTCCGACTTCCCCCATACGTAGGAGTCCCGGTGACGCAGCACAGCGGCCAGAACGGCCAGGGCGGACAGGGCGCGGGCCCGCACCTTCCGCAGGCCCGACAGGCGCACGAGGGTGTCGTGCTGCCCGCCGACGGCTCCGAGCCCCTGATGCCGGGCACGTACGGCGACCCGGCGCCTCCGGCCGCGCCCGCGGGTCCCGCCGGTGCCGCGCCCTGGGGCCAGCCGTGGGGGCCGCAGTCGCAGCAGGCGCAGGACGCGGGTCCGATGCCGTCCTACGAGTGGGGCAGGCCGGAGGCGCAGCAGCACGGTGGCGGCGGGATGCCGCCCGCACAGCAGGCCCAGGCCCCGCAGGCTCAGGCCCCGCAGGCCCAGGCTCAGCAGCCGCCGCACGTGCCGCAGCAGCCGCAGTCGCCTCACATGCCGCAGCAGGCGTACGGAGCGCAGCAGTCGCAGCAGGCGTACGGGGCACAGCCGCCCCAGATGCCGCAGCAGCCGCAGGCTCACCAGCAGGCCCAGCAGATCCCGCAGCAGCCTCAGGCTCACCAGCAGCCCCAGCCCCAGCCCCAGCCCCAGCCCCAGCCCCAGCCGCTGCCGCAGCAGTCGCAGGCCCCGCAGCTGCCGCCGCAGCAGATGCCCGGCGCGGGGCCGCTGCCGCCCGCCGCCCCGGCAGGCGCCGCCTACGACGGTGACGCCACGCAGTACATCGCGCCCGTCGCCGCGCAGCAGCCGCCCGCCGCCGCCCCGCTGCCGCCCGAGCAGCCCGCCGCCGACGCCACCCAGTTCCTGGGCCGCGCCGTGAACCGGCAGCCGATGCCGGGCGCCCTGCCCGACGCGGTGCCCGGCGGCCCCTCCGACAGCGAGGCCACCCAGTACATACCGCCCGTCCCCGGTGGCCCCCAGGAGCCGGCCTACGGCATCCGCCCCGGCGCCCCCGGCGACCGTCAGCCGCCCGCCGAGTTCGACGCCCTCTTCCGTACGGAGCCGGAGGGCCCGGCCGCGTCGACGCAGCAGATGCCGCGCTTCGACCCGCACGCCCAGCAGGGCCCCCCGCAGCAGCCCGGCGTCCCGCAGTACCAGGACGCGTACGAGCCCGAGCCGTCCCGCCGCAAGGCCCGGACCGGGTCCAAGCTGCCGATGGTCGCCGCGGTCGGCGTCGGCCTGCTCGTCGTCGGCATCGGCGCGGGCGCCCTCCTCGGCGGCGGGGGCACGGACGACGACAAGACGGACCAGACCAAGACCGTCTCCGACGCCTCGTCGGCCTCGACGGAGCCCTCGCCGAGCGTCGACCCGGCCAAGGAGCAGGCCGTCGCGCTGGACAAGCTGCTCGCCGACTCCAACAACAGCCGCGACTCCGTGGTGCGCGCCGTCGCCAACATCGGCGCGTGCAAGGCCCTGCCGCAGTCCTCCAAGGACCTGCGCGACGCGGCCACCCAGCGCAACGGCCTGGTGACCCGCCTGAACGGTCTGGCCATCGACAAACTCCCGAAGAACGCGGAGCTGAAGGCCGCCCTGACCAGCGCCTGGAAGGCGTCCGCCTCGGCGGACAGCCACTACGCGGCCTGGGGCGACCAGGTCGCGGGCAAGAAGGGCTGCCAGAAGGGCCACGCCCGGCCGACGCCGCAGCGCCGAGCCGGCGACCGGGCCAGCGGGACGGCCTCCACGCAGAAGAACCAGGCCGCGAAGATCTGGAACGAGATCGCGGACCAGTACCAGCTGACCCGCCGCACCGCCGTCCAGCTCTGACGGAAGGGCGGCGGGCCGCGGTGCCGCGCCGGGCGGTGGGTCAGGAGGCCTTCGCGAGGGTCTGCGTCAGGTCCACCGCCGACTTCCGGGTCGCCACCAGGCGGCCCTTCTCCACCCGCTGGAACGTGACCCGCGCGTTGACCAGGCGCGGGAAGTCACCCGCGTCGGACATGTGGTCGTAGCCCCAGCGCAGCGGCGGGGTCAGCCCGCCGGTGTCCACCTGGAGCCCCTCGTCGAGCGCCGAGCTGACCGCGCGCGCCGTCACCTCGCCGTCCCCGAGCGACCCGACGGCCTGCCGCAGCACCTCGTACGCGATCCAGGTGGTCTG
This sequence comes from Streptomyces sp. NPDC059524, assembly GCF_042749255.1. NCBI lineage: Bacteria > Bacillati > Actinomycetota > Actinomycetes > Kitasatosporales > Streptomycetaceae > Streptomyces > Streptomyces sp. NPDC059524. The sequence goes on from NZ_JBHYTK010000116.1 coordinate 23,424, forward strand.
CACGCCCGCGTCCGCCGGGTCGATCCGGTTGTCGTCGAAGGCCTGCTCCTTGATCACGCGCTTCATCCCGTCCCAGCGCGCGTCGTCCGACGCCGGGTACCAGCCGGTCACGTACGCGCCCTCGTAGGGGCTGCGCGCGCCGCCGGTGCGGTTGATCGTGGACTGGTCGATGCTGCCGAGGACCGTCGCCGTGCGCACCGCCGGATAGCTCGCGCGCAGCCGGCGGAACGAGTCGAAGAACGTGTTCGTGCGCTCGCCGAGGACCGCCGCGACGCAGCCCTCGCGGCCGAGGCCGGCGGAGCTCGCCGTGGTCAGCGCCTCGCGGGCCTTGCCGCCGTAGTCGGTGGCGTCCTCGGGCGCGCGCAGGTCGGCGACCGCGCCCCGGTCGCGCTCGGCGAGCCCGGCGTTCAGGAGCGGCACCAGTTCGTCGCCCGCGATGGTGTCGGGGCGCACCAGGACGGTGCGCGCGCAGCGCTCGGCGAGCTGCCGCCCGTTCCCCGCGAGCAGGGCGGCCTGGCCGCCGTTGACGGGATAGGACAGCGGGCTGGTGAACTCGGCGTCGGTCGTCCCGTACCCGCCGATGTACGGGATCCCCGCGGACTCCAGCGGGGACAGGAACGCCCGCCCGTGCTGGCTGTACGAGCCGACGACGGCGACGGCGCCCGCGTCGGCGGCCTTGCGGGCGCACTTGGCGGCGCCCACGCTGTCGTCGTGGTCGTTGCAGGTCAGGACCCGGAGCCTGCGGCCGCCGAGGCCGCCGTGCGCGTTGGTCCAGCGGGCGTAGGCGCGGGCCATCGCGGGCATTCCGGGCATGTTCGTCGCGTCGGTCTTCTCGGGCGCCCAGGTCATCACCGTCACGGTCCGATCCCCGGAGCCCCCCGTGGCTCCAGGGATCAGGCCGCAACCGGCGACCAGGGCGCCGCCCGTGACGACTGCGGACAGAGCGGTGAAGGTGCGCTTGATGGAGGTGTGTCGCCGGCCGGTCATGTGCCTGCACGATTCCGCCGCATCCCGAACCGGCCGGTGACCTGCGGTCAACGGCCGGTGACGCGGAGGTGAATTACGGGGGCCGATCGGGCCGCTCCGGCCCGGGACGTACGATCGATGACCGTGCAAAGCTCGGAGAACTCTTCCCGCCGCGGCCGTCGCTCCACGAAAATGGGCGGCATGCCACTCAACGACATGCCGTGGTGGCGCTGGCGCAGCAATGTGCGCTCCGCGCTGCACATGCTCTCGGACCCGGTCTTCCAGCGGGAGGTCTGGCTCGCCGGTGTGGACGGGTACGGGGACGTCACCGATGCCGTGTACCGCCTGGTCGAGGACACCTGGCTCGACAACTGGTCCGCCGAGAAGTACGTCGGGACGATCTTCCGTGACGCGCAGGAGGCCGCGCTCGTCGACGCGGCCGTGCTGCGGGTCCTGCGGATCATGCACCAGGTCGGGCCGGACGCCCCTGTCTCCGCGTACCTCGATCACCCGGAGTGGGGCGAGGCGGTGGCCGCGTCCCGCGAGGCGCACGTCCGGCTCGCCGTGAGCGACGGGGACGAGCCCGACGCGCCTCCGCGCACGCTCGAGGTCCTGCGGATCATGACGCGGGTGGCCTAGGCAGGGGCCACGGGCCAGGGGCCAGGGGCGGCTCATGGCGGTCGCCGGGGTGGCGGTCCTGTGGTCCGTTCCTCGGGATGGCGTCTCACCGGCGCCCGGCCTTGTGCGAACCTTGCCCCTATGAATGCGCAGTCCGCACCCGTTCCCGGCTCCGAGCAGTACGTCCTCACTCTTTCGTGCCCCGACAAGCAGGGCATCGTGCACGCCGTGTCGAGCTATCTCTTCATGACCGGCTGCAACATCGAGGACAGCCAGCAGTTCGGTGACCACGACACGGGACTGTTCTTCATGCGGGTCCACTTCAGCGCGGACGCGCCGGTCACCGTGGAGAAGCTGCGGGCCAGCTTCGCCGCGATCGGCGACTCGTTCCAGATGGACTGGCAGATCCACCGGGCCTCCGACCGGATGAAGGTCGTGCTCATGGTCAGCAAGTTCGGGCACTGCCTGAACGACCTGCTGTTCCGGGCGCGGATCGGGGCGCTGCCCGTCGAGATCGCGGCGGTCGTCTCCAACCACACCGACTTCGCCGAACTCGTCGCCTCCTACGACATCCCCTTCCACCACATCCCCGTGACGAAGGACACCAAGGCGGCGGCCGAGGCGCAGCTCCTCGAACTGGTCCGGTCCGAGGGCGTCGAGCTCGTCGTGCTCGCCCGGTACATGCAGGTCCTCTCGGACGACCTGTGCAAGCAGCTCAGCGGGCGGATCATCAACATCCACCACTCGTTCCTGCCGAGCTTCAAGGGGGCGAAGCCGTACCACCAGGCGCATGCGCGGGGTGTGAAGCTCATCGGGGCGACCGCGCACTACGTCACCGCGGACCTCGACGAGGGGCCGATCATCGAGCAGGAGGTCGAGCGGGTCGGGCACGACGTCACGCCGGACCAGCTTGTCGCGGTGGGGCGGGACGTGGAGTGCCAGGCGCTGGCGCGGGCCGTCAAGTGGCATGCGGAGCGGCGTGTTCTGCTGGACGGACGCCGCACGGTGGTCTTCGCCTAGGGATCGTCGCGGGGTGCGGGTGCGTGGGGGCTGGTCGCGCAGTTCCCCGCGCCCCTGAAATGCAGACGCTTCGCGTCGCATTTCCCCGATGGGGCACCGCCCGATGAGATCGCGCACGAAGTGCGCATC
>NZ_JBHYTK010000117.1:0-26129 GCF_042749255.1 Streptomyces sp. NPDC059524
CGCTCCCCTCGGTCGTGGCTCACTTCGGGCCAAATCCCATTGGGGGCGTCGGCACATCGGGGAAATGCGCCCGAAGGGCATGCATTTCAGGGGCGCGGGGAACTGCGCGAGAAGCCCCACCGGACCCGCAGACGAATCCCGGCGCCCCCGTGGGCCCGCCGCCTACTGGACGAACGGCAGGAACAGGTCCGCCGTCGCCTCCGCGTGCACCGTGAACTGCTCCCGCGCCCGCACCGGATCACTCCGCTCGATCGCCCCCACGAGGGCCCGGTGCAGCTGGTCGGGGGTGCTGCGGGCCTCCACCCCGCCCGGATCCTCCGCCAGGAGCCGCGTGAGCTCGTCCTGGATGCCCTGCTCGGCCTCCATCAGGCGCCGGGAGCCGGACAGTTCGGCGATGTGGAGGTGGAGCCCGGCGTCCAGCGTGCGATAGGCCTCCGCGTCGGCGACCGCCTCGTCCGTCGCCGTCTCGAGCTCGCGCAGCCGCGCGAGACCCGCCTCGGAGGCACGCCGCGCCGCCCGGGCGGACGCCTCCCCGGACACCGCGATCCGCCAGGCCGTGAGCTCCTCGATGTCGTCCTGCGTGTACGGGTGCAGGGCCGTCAACTCCCGGATCCGGGTGAGGACTTCGGGGACGACGTACGTGCCGGCGCGGTGTCCGCGCCGGGTCTCGATCAGTCCGTCCTCCCGCAGCACCGCCATGGCGTGCCGCATCGTCATCACGGCCACCCCGAACATCTCGGCAAGGGCCTTCTCCGGCGGGAAGCGATCACCGCCGACGAGGATCCGCGCGCCGATCAGCTCGTTGAGCCGCCGCGCGACGGCCTCCGCCGCTCCCGCCGAACGCACCGGCGCGATGTGTTGTGCCCAGCCCTTGTCGTCCATGAAACCTATCCTCTAGATTTCGCATCTCTACCGCAAGTTGCGATCAGCAGGAGAGCCTATGAGCACGACTGAGCCCGCGGCACCGGCACCCCTCGTCGGGATACCCGTACGCCTGAGCGACGCCGCCGCACCCGGCGCCGACCAGCGCGTTCTCGAGGCCAACCGCATCTTCGACGACATCGTCGACCTGATCCGCGCCGCGGGCGCCGAGCCCGTCCTGCTGCGGCCGGCGCAGGACGGGGGGCCGCTCGAAGCCGAGCTCGCGGCCTGTCGCGGCTTCGTCGTGCCGGGCGGCGGCGACGTCGACCCGGCCCTGTACGGAGCCGACCCGGACCATCCCGCGCTGTACGACGTGAATCCCGCGCAGGACCGGCTCGACACGGCCGTGATCCGCTACGCCCTGGACGCCCGGCGCCCGCTGCTCGGCATCTGCCGCGGCATGCAGCTGCTCAACGTGCTGCGCGGCGGCACCCTCCACCTCGACCTGCCGAAGACCTCCGTCGCGCACGAGCCGGACACGGGCCACGACTGGGCCGTGCACGACGTCGCACTGTCGCCCGGCAGCGCGGTGGCCGAGGTGTTCGGGTGCGACCGGATGCCCGTGTCGTCCGGTCACCACCAGGCGGTCGACCGGGTGGGCGACGGACTGCGGGTGTCGGCCCGCGCCGACGACGGCTGCGTGGAGAGCGTCGAGGCCGGGGACGACGTGGCATGGACCGTCGGCGTCCAGTGGCATCCCGAGGCGTTCGTCCCGCGCGACGAGCTGCGACTGCCGCTGTTCCGCGCACTGTCGGAGCAGGTGCAGGCCGCGCCGCGGAAGGCGGTCCGGTCATGAAGGAGGAGAACGGGACGGTGGCGCAGCGTACGGACACGACCGGCGAGGCGGACCGGGGCGCGCCGCCGGCCGGTCCCGCCGAGGCCGGCGGACCTGCGGCGCTGGCGCGGAGTCTGCGCGGCCGCCACATCACCATGATCAGCATCGGCGGTGCGGTCGGCGCGGGACTCTTCGTCGGCTCGGGCGTGAGCATCCAGCAGGCGGGGCCGGGCATCCTGATCGCGTACGCCGTCACGGCCGCCGTCGTCATCCTGATCATGCGCATGCTGGCCGAGATGTCGATGCCGCGACCGGACACCGGCGCCTTCGCCGTGTACGGCCGGCTGGCGTTCGGCCGCTGGGCCGGGTTCGCGAGCGGCTGGCTGTACTGGGTCGGCTGGCCCCTGGGGCTGTGCGTCGAGGCGATCGCGCTGGCCCAGATCGTGCACGGCTGGCTGCCGGCCCTGCCGGTCTGGCTCACCGCCCTGGCCGTGGTCGCCCTCGTGAGCGCCGTCAACCTGACCTCCGTACGCGCCTACGGCGAGATGGAGTTCTGGGTCGTCTGGATCAAGGTCGCGGTGATCGCCCTGTTCATCGCGGTCGGCATCGTCGCGGTCGCGGGCCTGCTGCCCGGCACGCCCGCACCCGGAGCGGGGAACCTGGTGGACCACGGCGGCTTCCTGCCGATGGGGCTCAGCGGCGTCGTCATCGCCACCTCGGGCGCCATGTTCTCCTTCTCCGGCACCGAGATCGTCACCATCGCCGCGGGCGAGGCCGAGGACGCCGCGGCCGCCATCCGCAAGAGCACCCGCACCATCCTGGTCCGCGTCACCGTCTTCTACCTCGGCTCGCTGTCCGTGGTCGTCCTGCTCCTGCCGTGGAACAGCGCCGCCGTCGGCGAGAGCCCGTTCGCCGCCACCCTCAGCCATCTCGGCCTGGACGGCGCGTCGACCGTGCTGAACATCGTGTTGTTCGCCGCCCTGCTGTCCACGATGAACTCCCAGCTCTACGCCAGCTCCAGGATGCTCTTCGCGCTGGCCCGGGACCACGACGCCCCGGGGTACCTCGCGCGGGTCTCGCGGCGCGGGGTGCCGTACACGGCGATCCTGCTCACCGTCGCGGTCGCGGTGCTCTGCCTCCTGCTCCAGGTGTTCCATCCGACGACGGCCTTCACCCGGCTCGTGAACATCACCGGCGACACCGTCTACATCACCTGGATCGGCATCGCGGCCTCGCATCTCGTCCTGGGCCGGCACGACCGGACCGCCGGGCGCCGCCCCGCGGCCGGCACCGGGGTCTGGCTCTTCCCGTGGCTCACCTGGGCGACTCTGATCGTGCTCGTCGCGCTGTACGCGGTGATGATCTCCCTGCCGGAGGCGCGCGAGGACGCGGTGCTGGCCCTGGGGTTCACCGTGGTCATCGCACTCGTGGGCCTGTGGCTGCAGCGGAGGGGGCCGGCGCGCGATCAGCTGAGCGGGCTCCAGTCGAACCAGCCTCGGGAGGTCTCGTAGAGGGCCGTGGGTTCGTCGCACCCCTGGGTCGTCCAGATCTTGTGGGCGACGGCGTCCGCGCGCGCCGCGTAGCCGTCCGCCAGCACCACCGAGAGCAGGATCACGGGCAACAGCAGTACGGGTACGACGCGTTGGCGGCGTACGCGGGACAGCACCAGGGCCGCGACGGCCAGGACGAGGCCGGCCAGCAGGAGCCATCTGTTCGTGGCGGCCTCGTGGGCGCGCCGCTCGGACAGGAGGGGGACGTGCGGGCACAGGACGTACGTCTCCGGCCCGTTGAAGACTGACAGGCAGCGTTCCAGGACGGCGGCCAGCACGATGAGGAGGCCCACGACCGGCAGCAGGCTCGGATCTTTAGCCGTAGCCGTAGCCGACTCCGGCTCGGACGTTCTCTCCATGGGCCCCTGCTCCTCGACCGACGTGCCGACGTGCCAACTCGCCGAATATTCGGCCGAGTTTACGGGGCGGGGGCGCTAGCCTCACCGGCTATGAAGGAGCGCCGTCAGAAGAAGCTGTCCCGCCGCCTGTTCGAGGCGATCCTCTCCGGAGACGCGCCGAGCGTGCGGACCCTGTTGGCCGGGGGAGCGCAGCCCGAGCGGCGGAACGGCGACGGGACGACTCCGTTGTATCTGGCGGCCGTGCAGGGCGAGGCCGAGGTGGCCCGGCTGCTGCTGCGGGCCGGCGCGCATCCCGACACGGAGAGCGCCGGACTCGGGTCCGAGGGCACCCCGCTGTGCGCGGCCGCGTGCTGGGGGCACCGTGACACCGTCCGCGTCCTGCTGGCGCACGGCGCCGACCCCGGCCTGCGCGAGGACCGGGGCACGGGTCTGGCCCCCTTGGACTGGGCGGACCACGGTCCCCACCCCGGCACGGCCGCACTGCTTCGCGCGGCGGGAGCCCGACGGGCGGTGCGCCAGACTCCCTGACCTGCGGGCCTGCGGCTCAGTCCGCCAGGAGCGACATGGCCGCGTTGTGGCCCGGGATGCCGCTGACCCCGCCGCCGCGGACGGCGCCCGCCCCGCACAGCAGGACGTTCGGGTGCGCGGTCTCCACGCCCCAGCGTCCGGTGCCCTCGGTGGCGTGGGGGAAGGACAGGTCGCGGTGGAAGATGTGGCCGGACGGCAGCCCCAGGTCCGCCTCCAGATCCAGCGGCGTCTTGGCCTCGATACAGGGGCGGCCGTCGGCGTCGACCGCCAGACAGTCCTCGATCGGCTCGTCCAGCACGGCGTCCAGCGCGGCCACCGTGGCGCGCAGGGCCGCCTCGCGCGCCGTGTCGTGGTCACCGGCGAAGAGCCGGGCCGGCATGTGCAGGCCGAACAGGGTCAGGGTGTGGAACCCGCGGTCCACCAGGTCGGGCCCGAGAATCGACGGGTCGGTGAGGGAGTGGCAGTAGATCTCGGACGGGGCCGTGCCCGGGATGCGCCCCGCGGCGGCCTCACGGTAGGCCGTCTCCAGCTCGCTGTACGACTCGGCGATGTGGAACGTGCCGGCGAAGGCGTCCCTCGGGTCCACGGCGCCGTCGCGCAGGCGGGGGAGGCGGCGCAGCAGCATGTTGACCTTCAACTGCGCGCCCTCCGGGGCGGGCAGGGCCGGGTCGGGCGCGTCGCCGAGGAGACGGGCGAGGGTGGAGGGGGCGACGTTGGCCAGGACCGAACCGGCGGCCACGCGCCCCTCCGTCTCCGGGGACCGGTAGCGGACCTCGGCGCCGGCGTCGTCGGTGTCGATGCCCAGGGCGTCGTGACCGACGACGATCTCGGCGCCGGCCGCACGGGCGGCGTCCGCGAGTGCCCCGGTGAGCGCGCCCATCCCGCCGACGGGGACGTCCCAGTCGCCGGTGCCGTTGCCGATCACGTGGTAGAGGAAGCAGCGGTTCTGCAGCAGGGACTCGTCGTGGGCGTGCGTGAACGTGCCGATGAGCGCGTCGGTGAGGACGACGCCCCGCACCAGGTCGTTCTCGAACCGCGCCTCGATCGCCTCGCCCAGCGGACGCTCGAACAGCGCCTCCCACGCCTCCTTGTCGTCGACGATCCGCTCCAGCTCGGCGCGGCTGGGCAGCGGCCCGGTCAGCGTCGGGAAGACCCGCTGCGCGACCCGCTCGGTCATTCCGTAGAACCGCTGCCAGGCCTCGAAGTCCCGGTCGGATCCGGTGAGCCGCCGGAACGACTCGCGGGTCCGGGCCTCGTCGTTCTGCACGAGCAGTCCGGTCGGCTGTCCGTCCACGACGGCCGGGGTGTACGAGGAGATGCGGCGCTGCCGCGTCCGGAAACGCAGCCCGAGGTCCTCGACGATCCGGTGGGGGAGCAGGCTGACCAGGTACGAGTACCGGGAGAGCCGCGCGTCCAGGCCCTTGAACGCCTGGGCCGACACGGCGGCCCCGCCGACGTGGTCCTGCCGTTCGAGCACGAGGACGCTGCGCCCCGCGCGGGCCAGGTAGGCGGCGGCCACCAGACCGTTGTGACCGCCGCCGACGATCACGACGTCGTACGAGGAACGGGAGGGCCGGGACGGGGTGGGAGCGGGGGAAGCGGAAGCAGCGGAGTGCACAGAGGCTCCAGTGGGTGAGGCGGAGTGACAAGGGGGTCGCGCGCACACTCGCTCCCCGGGACACGGTTCCCCGGCCTGCGCGAAGGAAAGCAGGCCGGACACACCCTGGAATCGCAGGGGAGAGGGGAACGGCCGCCGGAGAGCGAGCGGATCTACAGCCCGGTCTGCCAGTGCGGCTCAGGAATGACGGGGCACAGGACGGCGTACAGACGGACCATCACCGATCCCGGTGCGGTCGTCGCGTCGCAGGTCCGTCGCTTGGTCACCGGGTTTTTCTAACACGGTGGCCAGGGCCGGGCAATACCGCGACCACGGACCGGACTTGCGCCCCCGCGAGGCCGGTGGGGCCGGTTCCGAGGGCTCCCGGGCTGCGCGTCCCGCGCCACCGGCGCACGCTGGATACAGGGCGCGGCGGTCCGCGGCACGCGTATCCGCGCGCCGTCGGGGCAGACGGGCCTCTACCGACGATGCGAGGTCGACATGAGTTCTGAGGAAATCCACGAGCGCCTCCAGCACATGCGGGAGAAGGCCGAGAAGCTCCACGAATCGGCGGAACGGGCCAGCGACCCCAAGGAGCGGGAGCGCCTGGAGGAGAAGTCCCGCAAGCTCCGCTCCCGCACCGAGCAGGAGAGCGCGATGCGCAGCGGGGACATCTATCCCATGGAATGAACTCCGCACCCTGGCGCCCCGTCCGGAGGGAATCCTGCGGGCGGGGCGCGTGTGTGTCGCTCGACGCCTCAGATGACCCGACGACTGGAGCAAGGGCCAAAATTCACTCAGCGTCCGGTGACCTCTTCCCTGCGTGACGGTTACACCGACATAGTTGCGGCCGAGCGGAATTCGTATTCCGCACTTCGGAAGTTCTTGCGCATCTGGAGAGTCGCACATGTCGAACACCGGTCCGTCCCCGGCCCGACGTATCGCGCGTTTCCTGCGGAAGTCACTGTTCGCCCAGGTCGCCGGAGCCCTTGTGCTCGGTGTCCTGGTCGGGCGACTGTGGCCGCACGCGGGCACCGCTGTCCAACCCCTCGGCGACGGCTTCGTCCGTCTGATCAAGGCGATGATCTCGCCGCTCGTCTTCTGTGTGGTCGTCGCGGGCATCACCAAGGCCGGAGACCTGAAGGCCTTCGGCCGCATCGGTCTCAAGGCCCTTCTCTGGTTCGAGGCGGCCACGACGATCGCCCTCGTCGTCGGCCTGGTCGCCGGCAATGTCTTCCGCCCCGGCGCGGGCATGAACGTCGACCCGTCCACGCTCGACGCCTCCGCCGTCGACGACAAGACGGGCGGCGGATCCCTGCCGTCCACCAGCGAGTTCATCCTGCACTCGCTGCCCGACAGCGCCATCGGCGCCTTCGCCGAGAACTCGCTGCTGCAAGTACTGGTCCTCGCCTGCCTGGTCGGCGCGGCGCTCCTCCACCTGGGCAGCACCCGGGTCCCCGCGATCCTCCCGGCCATCGAACAGGCCCAGGACGTCGTCTTCGCGATCGTCGGCTTCATCATGAAGCTCGCCCCGCTCGCCGTGTTCGGCGCGACCGCCCACCTGGTCGGCGAGTACGGCATCAGCGCGATGACGACCTACGGGAAGCTCATCGCCGTCTGCTACGGCGTCGCCCTCGCCTTCCTGATCTTCCTCGGTGTCGCGCTGAAGGCCCTCACCGGCGTCAGCCTCTGGAAATTCGTCCGCTACACCCGCGAGGAGATGCTGCTCGCGCTCGGCACCGCCTCCAGCGAATCCGTCATGCCGCGCATGATGCAGAAGCTGCGCCAGGCCGGCTGCCGCGAGGACGCCGTGGGGCTCGTCCTGCCGACCGGCTACTCCTTCAACCTCGACGGCGCCTCCATCTACCTCTCCGTCGGCACCCTGTTCATCGCCCAGGCCGTCGGCGTCGACCTGACCCTCGGTCAGCAGATCACTGTCGTCCTCGTGTTGATGCTCACGAGCAAGGGTATGGCGGGCGTCCCCGGCTCGGCCTTCCTCGCCCTGTCCGCGACCGCCGCCGCGCTCGGGGTCATCCCGGCCGGAGCCGTGGCCCTGCTCCTCGGTGTCGACCGCATCATGGACTCGATGCGCGTCGCCACGAACCTGCTCGGCAACTGCGTCGCCGTCTTCGTGGTGTCGAAGTGGGAGGGCGTCTTCGACAAGGTCCGCATGACGAAGGTGCTCGGCGGCGAGATCCCGTTCGTCCCCGAGGAGGAGCGGGTCGGCGCCACGGCGCAGCAGCCCGCCGACCCGAAGCAGATCTCGGGCTGACCGCTCCGCTCAGGTGCGCGGGTCCGTCGCCGACGGGTCCGCGCACGCCGCTTCCTGAGCGGCCATCACCTCGTCCCCGTGCGCGAAGGCCCACGCCCCGAAACCGTCGATCGGAGCGAGCAGGGTCCGGCCCAGATCGGTGAGCCGGTACTCGACCCCGGGCGGCGCGCCGGGCAGCACCTCCCGCTCGACCAGCCCGTTGAACTGCAGCCGGCGCAGCGTCTCCGTGAGCACCTTGGAGCTGATGCCGCCGATCCGCTCGCGCAGTTCGACCGGCCGCGCCGGCCCGTCCCGCAGCGCCCAGATCAGCACCGCGTTCCAGGTGTTGGAGAGCAGGTCGAAGGCGAGGCGGGCCCGGCAGTCGGCGAGGAAGGCGTCGGTCGTCACATACCAAATGGTGCCTGAGCCGGCTCCTAGCGTCGGGGTGAACGTTCGAAGCGGCACGCGACAAGGAGCACATGATGAGAATCGGCGTACTGGGCACGGGCAACATGGCCGACGCGCTCGCCGGCCACTGGGTACGGGCCGGACACGAGGTGACCATCGGCGGACGGGACCCGCGCAAGGCCGAGCGTCTCGCCGCACGCATCGGAGGCGGCGCGAAGCCGGCCGGCCTGCGCGAGGCCGCAGCATTCGGCGAGGACGTGGTGCTCGCCGCGCTCCCCTTCGGCGCGGGAGCCGACGTCGTACGGGACCTGCGCGCGTCCCTGGACGGCAGGACCCTGCTCGACTGCTCCAACCCGATCGGCCCCGGCTTCCGCCTGCTGACCGACGGAGCCCCGTCGGCCGCACGGCAACTCGCCGCGGCGGCCCCCGGAGCCCACGTCGTCAAGGCGTTCAACCTCTGCCACGAGGACGTCTGGCGCATGCGGCCCCCGGTCTTCGACGGGCGTCCGCTGTCCGTCCCCGTCTGCGGTGACGACGACACGGCCGTGGCCCGCGTACGGCAACTGGTGCGCGACACCGGCTGCACCCCCGTCTCCGCGGGCGGCCTCGACCAGGCGGGACTCCTGGAATCGACCGCCGCCCTGTTCATCACCCTGTGGGTCGGCGAGGGCGCGGACGCCCAGGCGATCGCACCCCCGCAGGCGTACGCGACCGGGCCCGCGCCGCGCGGCTGAGCGCTGGGTACCGTACCCGCATGAACAGCAAGCACGTGGCGTTCGACGAGCTCGACCGGAAGATCGTCGCGGCGCTCATCGCGAACGCCAGGACGAGTTTCGCGGAGATCGGCGCGGCCATCGGTCTGTCCGCCACGGCCGTCAAACGGCGGGCCGACCGGCTGCGCGAGAACGACGTCATCACCGGATACACCGCGACGGTCCGGCCCGCCGCGCTCGGCTGGAGCACCGAGGCGTTCGTCGAGGTCTACTGCGACGGCGCGGCCCCGCCCCGGCGCCTCGCGGAGGTGGTCCGCAACCACCCCGAGATCACCTCCGCCATGACCGTGACCGGCGGCGCCGACGCGCTGCTGCACGTCCGGGCCACGGACGTGGGGCACTTCGAGGAGGTCCTCGAACGCATCAGGGCCGAGCCGTTCATCCGGAAGACGATCAGCTACATGGTCCTCTCCCACCTGCTGCCGGACAGCGCGGAGGCCGGGGCCCGGGACGCGGCCCCCGACCTGACCCCCGAACCCGTCCTCGGCGACGCAGCAAACCAGCGCTGAGCACGGGAAACACGCAGCATTCCTGCGGGGGCACGCATTCAAATGTCCTTGTCGGGCGTGACCACCGCTTTCTACCTTGGGAGGACACCCCGGTCGTCGTCCCGCAGGAAGCGGAGGTACCCGTCTGTGCCCAGGCGCTATCTGGTGTGCGAACCCAGATACTTCGACGTTCGCTACGCCATCAACCCGTGGATGCGTGAGGACGCGCCGGTCGACACCGCGCTCGCCCTCGCGCAGTGGCAGAACCTGATCGCGACGTACCGCGCCCACGGCCACACCGTCGAGACGGTGCAGCCGGTCCCGGGCCTGCCCGACATGGTGTTCGCCGCGAACTCCGCGCTCGTCGTCGGCGGCCGTGTCCTCGGCTCGAACTTCCACGCCGAGCAGCGGCGCCCGGAGTCCGCCGAGTACGAGACCTGGTTCAAGTCCGCCGGCTTCGACGTCCAGCGCCCCGAGTCGGTCTGCGAGGGCGAGGGAGACCTTGTCCCCGTGGGCCGCTACGTCCTCGCGGGCACCGGCTTCCGCACGACACGGGAGGCGCACGCCGAGGCGCAGGAGTTCTTCGGGGTCCCGTTCATCGGCCTGCGTCTCGTGGACCCGTACTTCTACCACCTGGACACCGCCCTGTTCGCCCTGAACGACCCCGAGGGCGACGGGAACATCGCGTACTACCCGGAGGCCTTCTCCGCCGGCAGCCGCGAGGTGCTCGCGCACCTGTTCCCCGACGCGATCCTCGCCACCCGCGACGACGCCATGGCCTTCGGCCTGAACTCGGTCTCCGACGGCCGCCACGTCTTCGTCGCCCCGCAGGCGACCGGCCTCGTCGGCCGGCTCGCCGAGCGCGGTTACGTCCCCGTCCCCGTCGACCTGTCGGAGTTCCACAAGTCCGGCGGCGGCATCAAGTGCTGCACCCAGGAGATCCGTTCATGACCCTCGCCCCCGTCCAGGCCGCGCGTTCGTCCGCCGAGCTGATCAGCGCCGAGACGCCCGTGCTCGCGCACAACTACCACCCGCTGCCCGTGGTCGTCGCCCGCGCCGAGGGCACCTGGGTCGAGGACGTCGAGGGCCGACGCTACCTCGACCTGCTCGCCGGGTACTCGGCCCTCAACTTCGGCCACCGCCACCCCGACCTGATCGACGCCGCCCACCGCCAGCTCGACCAGCTCACCCTGACCTCCCGCGCCTTCCACAACGACCGGCTCGCCGGCTTCGCCGAGGGCCTCGCGCGGCTCACCGGCCTCGACATGGTGCTCCCGATGAACACGGGCGCCGAGGCCGTCGAGAGCGCCGTCAAGGTCGCCCGCAAGTGGGCCTACGAGGTCAAGGGCGTCCCGGCGGACCGGGCGACGATCGTCGTGGCCGACGGCAACTTCCACGGCCGCACGACCACCATCGTCAGCTTCTCCACCGACGAGTCGGCCCGCGCCGGGTTCGGCCCCTTCACGCCCGGCTTCCGCGTCGTCCCGTACAACGACCTCGCGGCCCTCGAAGCGGCGATCGACGAGACGACCGCCGCCGTCCTCCTCGAACCCATCCAGGGCGAGGCCGGTGTCGTCATCCCCGACGACGGCTACCTCACCGGTGTACGGGACCTGACCCGGCGGGCCGGCTGCCTGTTCATCGCCGACGAGATCCAGTCGGGGCTCGGCCGCACCGGCCGCACCCTCGCCGTCGACCACGAGGGCGTGCGCCCCGACATGCTGCTCCTCGGCAAGGCGCTGGGCGGCGGCATCGTGCCCGTCTCGGCGGTCGTCGCCGGGCGGGACGTCCTCGGGGTGCTGCGGCCCGGCGAGCACGGCTCGACCTTCGGCGGGAACCCGCTGTCCGCCGCTGTCGGCTCCGCCGTCGTCGACCTGCTGGCCACCGGCGAGTTCCAGCGCCGCGCCACCGACCTGGGCGAGGTGCTGCGCAGCGGCCTCGAAGCCCTGACCGGCAAGGGCGTCACGGGCTTCCGGGCGCGCGGACTGTGGGCGGGCGTCGACATCGACCCGGCCCTCGGTACGGGCCGCCACGTCAGCGAACTCCTCATGGCGGAGGGCGTGCTGGTCAAGGACACGCACGGCTCGACCATCCGCATCGCCCCGCCGCTGACCATCACGCGCGAGGAACTGGAATCGGCGCTGGACGCGTTGGGGCGGGTGCTCGGCTAGGGCGTGCCGCGCCGCCCGGTGACCTGTGGATTCGGCTCTCCCGCGGTGGGGGGCTGGTCGCGCAGTTCCCCGCGCCCCTGAGGGCGTGCGCTGCGCGCGGCCTTCGTCGGTGGTCCGGTGGGTGGCCTGTTGATTTGGCTCTCCCGCCGTGGGGGGGCTGGTCGCGCAGTTCCCCGCGCCCCTGAAGGCATGCGCTGCGCGCAGCTTCAGGCGCGCGGGGTGAATCCGCGCGGCGCCGCGCTACATCCAGCCCTCCGCGCGAACTCCGCTCGCTCAGGCCTCTTCGCCGCTGTCCCGCTCGGTGCCGCCCCCGCGGCGCCGCAGCGCTCGTTCGGTGATTCCGGTGGAGAGCCGGCCGGTCGCGGAGCGGGCCCGGCCGAGGGTCTCCGTGCCCAGGCGCCGGGCGGCGTCCACGTTCTCGGCGCCCTTCTCCAGCGCCCTGTCCCGCACCTCCGCGGCCGCCTCCTTCCAGCGCCGCGCCTCCAGCGACTCCCGGTCGCGCTCGATCCCGAGCCGACCGTGGAAGTCGACGACCGCGCCCTCGACCTCGTTGCGGGCCTGCACCACGTCCCGCGACGTGGTCGGGTGCAGCAGCACCTTCGCGTTGGCCGTGCCGGCCGCCGCGTGCATCCGGGCCATCAGCCGCTCGGTGCTCCGGGAGATGAGCTCCATCCGGTTCCGCCGGGCGGTACGGACCCCGAGTCGGTGCCGGTCCAGCTCCTCCGGGGCCGTGTCCAGGACCCGGTCGAGTTCGAGCACGGCCAGCGCGTCCTGGAGCCGGAAACAGTGCGCCAGCACCGCGAGCCACTCGCGGACCCGGGGCTCGACCTCCTTGGACGCCTTCGCCAGGTCGCCGACCTTGGACGTGCGCTCCAGCTTCTCCGCGAGCGCGTCGAGCCGGCGCAACGCGTACACCTGGGTCTGTGCGATCGTCGCCGCCGTGGCCTGCACCTTCGACCAGGTGACCTCGGAGACCCGCTCCACCTGCTCCCGGATCGCCATGGCCTCCTCGATCACGAGGTCCACGCCGCCCATGCCCGCGACCGCCGCGTCGTCCTGCGCGCGGAGCACGTCGTCGACCTTCTCGTCGATCGTGGCGAGATAGTCGCTGATCTCGTCCATGGCCGTCTGCATCGCCAACTGAGCCATGAGCGCGGCCGCGTTGGCGAGCCGCGCCGGGTTCGCCCGCAGAGGCCCCACGCCGCCCTTCGCGAACTCGACGAACCCCTTGATCCGCCCGCCGTCCCCCTTCAGCACGCCCGTCTTCAGCCCCGACGCGGCGTTCTCGCGCAGCCCGTACCTCTCGATGGCCTGCGCGGACTCCTTCGTCAGCTTCACCCAGCGCCCCGAGCCGGCCGCCATGTCGGAACCGGCCTGCGCGATCCCGGCCGCGCTCCCGAGCGCCTCGCCGAGCCGACGCCGCCCGAGTTCCCTCGACGGCAGCCCCTCGGCGACGAGGAAACGCTCCACCGTGCCCGGCTCCCCGATGACCGCGAGCCCCTCGCCGTCACTGATCAGCTGAACCTCGTCGTGCATGTACGCCCCCTCGCGCAACTCTCCCCGCCCGCGGTGACGGTACCGCGCCGCGGGAGCCGCTCGCGGTCAGACCCGGCGGGCGGAGGCCGTGAGACGGTCGGCCAGGGCGACGACCGCCTCCCGCAGTTCCTCGGGCCGGTCGACGGCGAACGGTCGGTCCAGGGTGGCCAGGACGCCGGGGAGCCAGTCGAGCCGCTCGACGTGGACCTCGACACGGAACCAGCGCTCGGCTCCGTCCGCCTCGGCCCGGTCGTACTCCTCCACGTGCGCGACGCTGACGGGGAGGCGCGCGCGGATCTGCTCCTCCGTGCCGTGGATCCGCAGGACCACCTCGTGCTCGTACGCGGCCGAGGCGAAGCCCGACAGGACGCGCCGGGCCGGGTCCGGTCCGTCCGGCGGCGGTACGAACGAGCCGGGGAGGACCCGGGGGTCCGTGATGCGGTCGAGCCGGAAGGTGCGGTCCTCGCCGAGACCCTCGTCCTTGCCGGTGACGTACCAGCGCCCCGCGTGGGCGACGATCCCGTAGGCGTGCAGGGTCCGTTCGGTGCGCCGGCCCGCGCGGTCGGTGTAGCGGATCGACAGCGGGCGGCGGTGGAGCGCGGCGTCCGCGACGGACAGCAGGACCGCGGCGTCCGGAGTGTCGGGCTCGCCGGGCCGCTCCGTGAAATGCAGCGCGTCCGCCAGCGCGTCCAGGCGGGCGGCGAGATGGCGGGGCAGCACGCGCCGGATCTTCGCCGACGCCGTCTCGTTCGCCGTGCGCTGCGCCGCCGTCAGCGCCGACCGGCGCCCGGCGAGCAGGCCGAGCAGCACGGCCAGCGCCTCGTCGTCCCCGAACATGAGGGGCGGCAGACGGTAGCCGGGGGAGAGCCGGTACCCGCCGTAGCGGCCGCGCACCGACTCCACGGGCACGTCCAGGTCGAGCAACTGGTCGACGTAGCGCCGCACGGTGCGCCCTTCGACGCCGAGCCGCTCGGCGAGCTCGGCCACGGTGCGCGTGCCGCCCGACTGCAACAGCTCCAGCAGGGTCAGCACGCGGCCGGTGGGTCGGGACATGGCCCCAAGCTAGCGCGAATAGAGGACCGATTCTGTCCCCTATCCCGCCTAGCCTGCGATGCGTCCCGCCCTCACGGCCCAGGAGATACCCATGGACTTCGTCTCGATCCGCATCATCACCGGCGACGTGGCACGCCTCGTCGCGTTCTACGAACGGGCCACAGGAGTGGAGGCGACCTGGGCCACGGAGGACTTCGCCGAGCTCAGGACCGGCGGGGCCACCCTCGCGATCGCCGGCACCCGCACCGTCCCGCTGTTCGCCCCGGGCTCCGCGCGCCCGGCGGCGAACGAGAGCGTGATCACCGAGTTCCGCGTGGACGACGTGGACCGCGTCCACCAGAACCTGACCGGATGCGTCACCGACTTCGTGACCGAGCCCACGACCATGCCCTGGGGCAACCGGTCACTCCTGTTCCGCGACCCCGACGGCAACCTCGTCAACTTCTTCACCCCGCCCGCGGGTTGAGCGGTTCAGCGCAGCCCGGCGAACAGGTCGTCCTCGCGCTCGCCCGCGACGCGGCCGTCGTCGACCCGTACGAAGGTCTCCACGCCCATCAGCTCTCCGAACCTCTCCTTGCCCATCCGGAGGAAGAAGATGTTCTCGCCCTGACTGGCGTGCGCGGCCAGCGCGTCGAACTTCTGGCCGCTGAACGCGGTGGTGTCCACCCACGTGGTGATCTCGTCGTCCGGCAGACCGATCTCGGCCATCGCGGCGGCCTCGGCGGGGTCCGGCTCCGGCATGTCCTCGTGGAACTCGCGCATGATCTCCCCGAACCGGCCCATCATCGAGCGGGGCGCGGTCGTCCAGTACACCTTCGGCGACAGGTCGGTCAGTTCGAGCGCCGCCATCGTGATGCGGTGGGCCTGGATGTGGTCGGGGTGCCCGTAGAAGCCGTTCTCGTCGTACGTGACGACGACGTCGGGCCGGTAGGCGCGCATGAGCTCCGCGAGCCGGGCGGCGCCCACCTCGACGGGGGTCTTCCAGAAGGAGTTGGGGGTGTCGTTGCTGGGCCAGCCCATCATCCCGGAGTCGGCGTAGTCCAGCGTCTCCAGGTCGCTGACCTTCAGGACGTCACAGCTGGCCCGGAGCTCCTCACGGCGCATCCGGGCGACGGCGGCCGGATCGTGCCCGGGAAGGCCCGGCTTGACGCCTCCGGGTCCGTCGCCGCAGGCGCCGTCGGTACACGTCACCAGCACCGTGCGGATGCCCTCCGCCGCGTACCGCGCGAGAACCCCTCCCGTCCCGGTGGCCTCGTCGTCGGGGTGGGCGTGCACGGCCATGAACGTCAGGGGCCGGTCAGTCATGAGAAGTCCTCCAGCGGAAACATGTGGTCGTCCAAGTGGTGGCAACAGTGTCGGCCGTCCGGCCTGTTCCCCGCACGCAGGCTCGACCTCGCCGATCCGCCCCGCTCGGGCAAGACGACGTACGCGAGGGAGCCGGGCGCCGATTCCGTCACCGTGGACGAGGCGCTGTTCCGCGGCTACCTGGCCAAGTTCGAGGAACCGAGCGGCGAGGGCGAGGAGTTGGTCGTGCGGAGCCCTTCCTGACCAGTAGGCTCGTTCCGCAACACGATGCGAAGGGGAGCTGGGTGGCGCGGGTTGCGGTGACAGGCGGCGGGATCAGTGGGCTGGGCACGGCCCTCATGCTGGGGCGGCGGGGCCATCCGGTCACGGTGTTCGAGCAGGACGCACGGCAGGCCGGGGACGACCCGGACGAGGACTTCTTCCACTGGGACCGGCCCCGCGTCCCGCAGGCCGATCAGCCCCACTCCCTGCTCGCCCCCGTACGCACCGTGCTGCGGGCCGAGGCCCCGGACGTGTACGCGGACCTGCTGGCGCGCGGGGCCCGGGAGTACCACGACTTCGACTGGTTCGACGAGCATCCCCCGCGCCGCGAAGGCGACGAGGACCTGATCACCCTGCGCACCCGCCGCATCGTGCTGGAGGCCGCGCTGGCGGCGGCCGTGCGCCGGGAGCCCGGCGTCGAGGTCCGGCAGGGCGGCCGGGTCGACGGCCTCGTGTTCCGCGAAGGCCGTCCGCCCCGGGTCACGGGCGTGCGGGTGGGCGCCGAGACCCACGCGGCGGACCTCGTGGTCGACGCGTCCGGGCGCCGCTCACCGGTGCCCGGGTGGCTGACCGAGGCCGGCTGCCGCCCGCCCGTGGTCGAGAGCCACCGCGCCGGGATCGCGTACCTGTGCCGCTGGTACAGCCTGCGCGCCGACGGCCCCCGCGACCCGGGGCGGGTGAAGACCGGCTCGGCCGCGCCGTTCGCCCTGGGCGGCGTCTTCCCTTCCGACAACGGCACGTTCGCGGCGAGCCTCGTGCTCTCCACGAGCGACCCCAGCCGCGCCGCGCTCACCGACCCCGCCGTGTTCGAGGCCGTCGCCCGGCGGTTCCCGGCGATCGCCGCCTGGCTGGACCTGGACCCCGAACCGCGCTCGGCCGTCCTGCCCATGGCGGGCCTGGACAACCGCTGGACCGCCCTCGCCGACGGGGACGGGCCCGTGGTCACGGGCCTGGTCAACGTCGGGGACAGCCTGATCCACACCAACCCCACCTTCGGGCACGGCGTGGCCCTCGGCCTGCGCGCGGCCCAGCACCTCGCCGCCCACGCCGACCAGATCGCCGCGGACCCCACCGGCTACCACGCGTGGGCGACCGAGACCCTGCGCCCCTGGTTCGACACACAGGTGAAGTCGGACCGCAACGACGAGGAACGCCTCGCCGTGGCCGAGCCGCCCCCGGACCGGCGGGCCGCCGCCCGGGGCGCGTGCGCCTTCGACGACCCCGTCGTCATGCGGGCCCGGGCCCAGGTGCGGCACCTCCTGAAACAGGCCGACGAGGCCTACGGGACCGACGAGGTGGAGCGACACGTCACCGCCTGGCTGGCGGCCCACCCGGACTTCACCCCGGGCCACGACGGTCCGACCCGCGCCGAGTGGGACGCCCTCGTTCCCTGAGGACGCCGCTCTCGGCGCGGGCGCTGCCGCGCGGACCTCAGTCGAAGACGACCGTGCGGTTGCCGTGGAGCAGGACGCGGCTCTGGCAGTGCCAGTTCACCGCGCGGGCCAGGGCGAGGCGTTCCGCGTCGCGGCCGACCCGTACGAGCTCGTCGGCGCTCTTGCGGTGGTCGACGCGGATCACCTCCTGCTCGATGATCGGGCCCTCGTCCAGGTCGGCGGTCACGTAATGGGCGGTGGCGCCGACCAGCTTGACGCCGCGCCGGTGGGCCTGGTGGTACGGCTTGGCACCGGCGAAGCTCGGCAGGAACGAGTGGTGGATGTTGATGGCCCGCCCCTCCAGGGCCTTGCACAGCTCGTCGGAGAGGATCTGCATGTAGCGGGCCAGGACGACGAGGTCGACGGCGTGCTCCTCGACCAGGCGCAGCAGTCGCTCCTCGGCCTCGGGCTTGGTGTCACGGGTGACGGGGACGTGCACGAAGGGGATCCCGGCCTGCTCCACCTGCGCGCGCAGGTCCGGATGGTTGGAGACGACGAGGGCGATGTCGCCGTCGAGGGTTCCGCTGCGCCAGCGGTACAGCAGGTCGGCGAGGCAGTGGTCGAACTTCGACACCATGACCAGCAGCCGCGGCGCGGCGCCGGCGTCCCGCAGCCGCCACTCCATCGCGTACGCCTCGGCGGTGGCGGCGAAGCCCTCCTGGAGGTCGTCGAGCGTCGCCCCGTCGGGGGCGGTGAAACCGGTGCGCAGGAAGACGACTCCGTGGTCGCTGTCGTCGAACTGCTGGTGCTCGGTGATGTCACAGCCCCGGCCGGCGAGGAACGCCGTGACGGCGTGCACGATGCCGGGACGCTCGGGGCAGTTCAGGGTCAGGATGAAGGGCTGGGGCACGGCCGGCTCACCTCTCCTCGGCGTACGTGACGGGCTCGGTGTCCTCCTGGTACTCGGCGCACGCGTCGGTCAGCCACGCGGCGAGGTACCCGGCGAAGGAGGACCGGACGAGCAGCCGGACCTCGCGCGGCCCCGCCGGACCCTGCTCGCGCACCACGAGCGTGACCCCGGCCTGCGCGAGGAGCGTGGTGTGACAGGAGCCCTCGGGTGCGCTGCGCGGGGCGAGGTCCAGGGCGCAGCCGTGCGCCAGGACATCGGGGAGCAGCGCGCCGGACAGGCTCAGCACGGTGCGCTGCGCGGAGGTGTCGGTGACCGTGGCGAACGCGTCGCCGATCGCGGCCCGCAGCCCCGCCACCAGTTCCCCGGCACGGTCGGGGTCCGCCACGAGCAGCCACTCGTCGGGGCCGAGCCACAGCGCCTCGACACCGGCGCCGAGCCGCGCCGTGTTCGGGCCCGGCAGCGTGTACCCGAGGTACCCCTCCACGGCCCCGGCGGCGGGCGTGCCGGGCTCGGCGCGCAGGGTGAGCTGGGTGAGGAAGGGGAGCTCACGGACGCTCAGCCCCGGCGGCAGGGACGGGTTCCACCCGGCGAGCGGGCTGATGCGGGCAGAGCGTGCTGAGGTGTCAGCCGTCACGGCGGGCCCCTTCCTTGTCGTAGAGCACGGGTTCGGCGACGGTCACCGCGACGGTGCGGCCGTCCAGCGGGACGTAGAGGGTCTCGCCGATGCGCTCGGTGCCGGAGCGCAGCAGCGCGAGGGCGAAGGTGCGCCGGAGGGCGTCGCTGCGGTAGCTGGAGGTGACGTGGCCCAGCATCGGCACCGGCGGTGCGGGCACCGTCTCGGTGGCGATGATCTGCGCGCCCTCGGGGAGCAGGGTGTGCTCGTCGGCCGGCAGCAGCGCGACGAGCTGCTTGCGGTCGGTCCGCCGGTTCTCGGCCCGGTCGAAGGAGCGCTTGCCGACGAAGTCCTTCTTCTTCTTGGAGATCACCCAGTTCATGCCGAGGTCCTGCGGCGTGACGGTGCCGTCGGTGTCCTGCCCGATGATCGGGTACGCCTTCTCGGCGCGCAGCACGTGCATGGTCTCCGTGCCGTACGGGGTGATGCCGAGCGGCTGCCCGGCGTCGTACAGCGCCTGCCAGACCGTCGTGGCGTACCAGGCGGGCACGTTGACCTCGTAGGCGAGTTCGCCGGAGAAGCTGATCCGGCACACCCGTGCCTCGACGCCCGCGATGACTGTGTCGCGCCAACTCATGAAGGGGAACGCCTCGTTGGACACGTCCAGGCCGTCGCCGGCGAGGGCGGCGAGGACCTCGCGGGAGCGCGGGCCGACCAGGGGGATCGTGGCCCAGTGCTCGGTCACGGAGGTGAGGTGGACGCGCAGCTCGGGCCACTCGGTCTGGAACCATTCCTCCATCCACTCCAGGACCTTGGCGGCGTTGCCGGTCGTGGTCGTGACGAGGAACTCGCTCTCCGAGACCCGGATCACGGTGCCGTCGTCCAGCGCCATGCCGTCGACGCCGCACATCACGCCGTACCGGATCCGGCCGGGCTTCAGGTTGCTCATCATGTTCGTGTAGAGCCGGTCGAGGAGGATCCCGGCGTCCGGCCCCTGCACGCTGATCTTGCCGAGCGTGGAGCCGTCCATCATGGCGACGCCGGTGCGGGCCGCACGGCACTCGCGCAGCACGGCCTCGTCCATGTCCTCGCCCGGGAGCGGGTAGTACCAGGGCCGCTTCCACTGGCCGACGTCCTCGAACAGGGCGCCGTGGTCCACGTGCCAGGCGTGCAGCGCGGTCACCCGGACCGGGTCGAAGAGCTCGCCCCGGTTGCGCCCGGCGAACGCCGCGAACGCGACCGGCTGCACCGGGGGCCGGAAGCTGGTGGTGCCGAGCTCGGCCACGCTCGTGCCGAGGGCCTCGGCGACGATGCCGGACGTGAGCACGCCCGAGGTGCGGCCCTGGTCGTGGGCGGTGCCGATGGTCGTGTAGCGCTTGACGTGCTCGACCGAGCGCAGGCCCGCGCCCGTCGCCCGGAACACGTCGCTGACGAGCGCGTCCCGCTGGAGGTCGACGAACTGCGCGGAGCCGTCCGCGCCTTCCTGCGGGCTCGGCACCCGCCACAACTCCAGTGCGGGGTGCGGCAGTTCGGCCGCCGCAGCGGGTACTCCGACGGGCGGGACGGCGACGCCGAGCGCGTCCAGGGCCGCGGCCGTCGCGGAGATCCCGCCGGCCAGGCACTCGCCGAGCGTCCGCAGACCGTCCGCCGCCCCCGCGGTCCGCACGGTGGACAGGGCGGCGGCGGGCACGAACGTGGAGAGCGCCGTGTCGTAGCGGAGCTTCCCGCGTGCCTGGCTGAACAGCGCCACCGACGGGTTCCAGCCGCCGGAGACGAGCAGTACGTCGCAGTCGATGCCGCGCCGGCGCGCGACCGCCCCGTCCCGTTCGGCCACGTGGACGCGCGAGATCCGCGCGATACCGCTGGTCCCGGTCACGACGTGCCCGGCGTGCACGGGGACGCCGCGCTCGGCGCAGGCGGCCGCGAGCCGCTCGGGGACGGCCGGACGGGCGTCGATCACGGCCGCCACCTCGACGCCCGCGTCGGACAGGTCGAACGCGGCGTCGTAGGCGCTGTCGTTGGTGGTGAACACGGTGACCCGGCGGCCGGGGAGGACGCCGTACCGGTGCAGGTAGGTGCGGGCCGCGGAGGCCAGCATGATGCCGGGACGGTCGTTGTCGTCGAAGGCCACGGGGCGCTCGGTGGCGCCGGTCGCGTGTACGACCTGCCGGGCGCGGATCCGCCACACGCGCTGGCGGGCCTTGCCGGCCGGGGCGGCCGCACCCAGGTGGTCGGTGCGCTTCTCCAGAGCCAGCACGAGGTTGTCGTCGTAATGGCCGATCGCGGTGGTGCGGGTCAGGAGCGTCACGTCCGCATCGGCGGCCAGGCGCGCGGTCGCGGCGTCCACCCACTCCTGGGCCGGTCGGCCGTCGATCGTCTCCCGGGTGCCGAGCAGGCTGCCGCCGAACTCCGGGGCGCTGTCCAGGAGGACGACCCGGACGCCGGTGCCGGTCGCGGCGAGCGCGGCGGCGAGCCCGGCCGGTCCGGCGCCCACGATCAGCAGCTCCGCGTGCAGGTGCTTGGTGTCGTAGCGGGCCGGGTCGGGCGTGGCGGCGAGCCGGCCCTGGCCGCCGAGACCCCGGGCGGCCAGTCCCTCGTACAGCTCGACGGTGGTGGCGGTGAGCATGGGCTCGGGGAACGGCGCCTCGATCTGCACCAGCGCGTTGGGCTCCTCGACGCCGGCGGCCATGATGCCGCGCGGGCGGCCGTACTTGATGCCGGTCGCCACGTGGTGGACGCCGTTGGCCAGGAGCGCGGAGGCGAGCGTGTCGCCCGGGTGCCCGGTACAGGCCTTGCCGTCGAACGTGAAACGGAGGGTGGTGGAGCGGTCGACGCGGCCGTACGCGGACCCGGTCCGGAACTCGGTGCTCATGCGGTGGCCTCCTGGTCCTCGCGCGGCGTCGCGGCGAGCGGGCTCGGGGAGCCGGTGGCGTACACGTTCAGGAACTCGTAACTCACCGTGTCGCGCACGGCGTTGAACCAGCGGCGGCACCCGGCGGTGTGCGCCCAGCGCTCCGCGAAGGGGCCCTTCGGGTTGTCGCGGAAGAAGACGTACCCGGCCCACTCCTCGTCGTCGAGCGCGAAGGGGTCCTCGGGGTGGGCGACATGGGCCTGGCCGCCGTAGTGGAACTCGGTCTCCTCGCGCGGTCCGCACCAGGGACAGGGGATGAGCTGCATGGCTGTCTCCTCGGGAGGGTCTCAGTGCGCGACGGCGGCGGCGCCGTGCTCGTCGACGAGGGCGCCGGTCGTGAACCGGTCGAGCGTGAAGGGCGCGTTCGTGGGGTGCGGCTCCCCGGTGGCGATCGTGTGGGCGTAGGCCCAGCCGACACCGGTCGTCGCCTTGAAACCGCCCGTTCCCCAGCCGCAGTTGAGGTACAGGTCCTCGACGGGGGTGAGGCCGACGATGGGGGAGGCGTCGGGCGTGGTGTCGACGATGCCGCCCCAGGTGCGCAGCATGTGGGCGCGCGCGAACACGGGGAACAGCTCCAGGGCGGCCGCCATCTGCCGCTCGATGATGTGGAAGGCGCCGCGCTGCCCGTACCCGTTGTAGCTGTCGATGCCGGCGCCCATCACCAGCTCGCCCTTGTGCGCCTGGGAGACGTACACGTGCACCGCGTTGGACATCACGACGGTGGGGTGCACGGGTTCCAGGAGCTCGGAGACGAGCGCCTGGAGCGGGTGGCTCTGCAGGGGGAGGCGCAGGCCGACCATGGCGGCGAGCACCGAGGTGTGCCCCGCGGCGGCGAGCGCGACCTTCCCGGCGGCGATCCGGCCGCGCGTCGTGTTCACCCCGGTGACCCGGCCGCCGCTCACCTCGATGCCGGTGACCTCGCAGTTCTGGATGAGGTCGATGCCGTACGCGTCCGCACGCCGGGCGAACCCCCAGGCCACGTAGTCGTGCTTGGCGATGCCCGCGCGCGGCTGGTAGGTCGCGCCGTGCACGGGATAGCGCACGTCGGGGCTGATGTTGACGATCGGGCAGACCTTCGCGACCTCGTTCGGCTCCAGCCACTCGGCGTCGATGCCGTTGAGCTGGTTCGCGTACACGCGCCGCTTGCTGTCGCGCACGTCCTGGAGGTTGTGCGCGAGATTGAGGACGCCGCGCTGGCTGAACAGGATCGGGTAGTCGAGATCCTCCTCCAGCGTCTCCCACAGCTTGAGCGAGTGCTCGTAGATGCCGGAGCTCTCGTCCCACAGGTAGTTGGAGCGGATGATCGTGGTGTTGCGGGCCATGTTCCCGCCCGCCAGCCACCCCTTCTCCAGGACCGCGATGTTCGTGATGCCGTGGTTCTTGGCGAGGTAGTAGGCGGTGGCCAGGCCGTGCCCGCCGCCGCCGACGATCACCACGTCGTACGAGGGCTTCGGGTCGGCGTTGCGCCACAGGAATTCGGGGTGGTCGGGCAGGACGTCGCCGGGGGTCATGAGGACTCCTTGAAAGCCAGCATGCGACACACTGATATATCAGAGACGCGAGAACGCTAACCAGCGCCGGTGCGGGCCGTCAATGGTGCGGGAGCAGCTGTCCGCGGACTGATATATCAAGACGGTTCTGCGCTACAGTCGTCCCCCCGGAAGCGGGGCACACCGAAGGAGATTCGCATGGCCTCCGGAGCCGTGACGCAGGAGCAGCCGCACGGTCCGACACTCGCCGAGCAGGCGTACCGGACCATCACCGACCGCCTGGTCACCCTGCGGATCCGACCCGGCGCGCCGGTCCACGACGGCCGCCTCGCCGAGGAGCTGGGCCTCGGCCGGACCCCCGTGCGCGAGGCCCTGAAGCGACTGGAGACCGAGCGGCTCATCGTCTCGTACCCGCGCCGCGGCACCTTCGCCACCGAGGTCCAGATCGCCGACCTGAGCCACATCTCCGAGGTGCGCCAGCAGCTCGAACCGCTGGCCGCGTCGATGGCCGCACGCCGCGCCACCGCCACCGACCGCGAACGGCTCGCCGCGTACCTCACCCGCCTCGAATCCGCGTCGGGGGAGCCTGGCGCCGAGACCGAGCTGCTGCGCCTCGACATGGCCGTGCACCGCGCCGTCTACGCGGTCACCCACAACCCGTACCTCGAGGCCACGCTCATCGGCTACGACAACCTCGCCACCCGCATCTGGTGCCTGTTCATCGACCGCCTCGAAGGCCTCGACCAGCATGTGCACGAGCACGAGCAGATGCTCCAGGCGGTCATCGAGGGGGACGCGGCGAAGGCGTCCGCCCTCGCGGCCGAGCACGTCGACAACTTCGAGCGGGCCATCCGGGCGCTGATCTGAGGGCTGCCCGCGGGCCCGGTCACTTCCTGCGGCGCCAGAACAGCCAGAGCCTGGCCGCCAGAAGACCGAGGACGACCACGCCGAACAGGACGCGCAGCCATGGAGGCACCGCACCGGAGTCGGGCAGATAGGCGAGGCTCCTCATCGGTCGGACCTCCGCTCGTGCATCCCGCGCCTCCGCTCCGTGTTCCGGACCCTCCCGGCTAGCCTCCCACCAGCGCCCGGACGAGGCGCTGCACGGCGGGCCGCGGGTCGGGCGAACCGGGCCAGCTCGTCATCAGCAGATGGTGGGCCGTACCGACGATCGCGAGGGCCACGGAGTCCGCGTCGACGGTGCCCGCTACCCTGCCGGCGCCCTGCTCGGCCTTCAGGTACGCGGTGACGGCCGCCTGCATCGTCGCGTACCCGGGCGCCCCGGCCTCGAGCGCCTCGCGGACCAGGAGCGCGGCGGCGGGACGGGTCATGACCAGGCCCGAGATGCCGGGACCGCCGGCGTCGAACAGCGCCAGGGTGACGGCCTCCAGGTTCCCGGCCGGCGTGCCCCGGCCGACGGACTCCGGCAGTTCCCGCGCCCGCGCCGCCGTCCGTGCGAACCGGTCGAGGCACAGCTCGGCCACGAACGCGTCGAACCCCGCGAAGTGCGCGTGCAGCAGGCCCTTCGCGCACCCCGCCTCCGTCGTGACGGCCCGGCTGGTGAGCGCCCCCGGCCCCTGACTCTCCACGACGCGCTCCGCCGCCGCGAACAGCCGCTCGCGCACGTCCGGTGTCGCCACTCCGCGCGGTGACATGGCCCTCTCTTCCGCTCCGCCCCTGCCGCCCCTCGCTGTCGGCGCGGGGCGTCCCGACCTCCGAGCGTAGCCGTGATTGTCAGTTTGGGCATCTGCCCATACTGTTTGGGCACACGCCCATTCTTCGTGGCTCACCACAGGAGGCACCCGTGCGCGACATCGTCAACACCGAGCAGGCACAGGCATGGAACGGCCCGGAAGGCGTCCACTGGGCCCGGCACCAGGACCGCTGGAACGCAGTGAACGGAGGCTTCGACGAGCCGCTCCTCGACGCCGCCGAGATCGCCACCGACGGCCGCACCCTCGACATCGGCTGCGGCGGCGGCCGCACCACACGCCTCGCCGCGCTCCGGGCACCCCAGGGGCACGCGCTCGGCCTCGACCTCTCCGGGCCGATGCTGGCCGAGGCCCGGGCGAGCGCCGAACGGGAAGGCGTCACCAACGTCCGCTTCGCACAAGGCGACGCGCAGACCCACCCCTTCGCACCGGGCTCCTTCGACAGCGCGATCAGCCGCTACGGCGTGATGTTCTTCGCCGACCCGGTGACCGCCTTCGCCAACGTGGCCCGAGCGCTGCGCCCCGGCGGACGCCTCGCCTTCGTCTGCCCCGCCGACGCCGCGCTCAACGAGTGGGTGACCGCGATGGCGACCCTGCGCGACCTCCTGCCCGTCGGCGACTTCGGCCGCCAGGGCGAACCCGGCATGTTCTCCCTCGCCGACCCCGACCGCGTCCGCGACCTCCTCGCCTCCGCCGGCCTCACCGGAATCACCCTCACCAGGACGGAGGCGTACGGAATCTGGGGGCACGGAGCCGAGGACGCGGCGGACTTCCTGCTCGGGACGGGCCCCGGCCGCCACCTCATGCAGCAGGCCGCCCCCGCCGCCCAGGAGGCCGCGCGACACACCCTCACGAACCATCTGCGCGCCCACGAGACGAAGGACGGCACGGTCCGGCTGCGCAGCACGTCGTGGCTGGTCGGCGCCGTCGTCAGCGCTGGGTGAGGCCGACCGGGGCGCCCGTGACCCGCACCTGGCGGTGGCATCCTGGCGAGCCGGCGCCGGCGAGCCCTGGTGCGCTGCCGGGAACAGCTGGCCCGGGCCCTAGGGCGTGTCCGCAAAGTCCCTCCCCCAGCTAACGCTGGGAGGTGCCCCCAGCCGGTCGACGCCTGGCACGCACTCTCGCCGCACCGGGCGTAAGGCCA
>NZ_JBHYTK010000118.1:0-25845 GCF_042749255.1 Streptomyces sp. NPDC059524
GGCGGGGACCGGGCCGGCCGCGTGTGCGCCCGCGGCTCAGCCGCGCGACGCGAGCCAGGCGTCCTCGGCCGCGTAGTCGAACAGGCCCGTCGTGTAGTTCCGCACCATCTTCGGGAATCCCACCGTCCAGTCCGGCTCCTCCGCCATGCGCCGCGTCAGCCACTCCACGGTCTCCGGCAGCGCCTGCGCGTACGTGGTGACGGGCGTGTAGCCGAGCTCCTCGCGGGCCGCCGTCATGTCCATCAGCACCGGGTTCGGCATGCCCCACGGGTTGTCCCCGACGGTCGGCGCCGGCGGAGCGCCGTCGAGCAGCACCGTCTCGGTCTCGACGTCCATCAGCGCGTCGATCATGGCGCCGATCTCGGCGACCGTGGGGGAGTCGGGGTCCGCCCCGTTCAGCACCCGCGACCCGGGGCGGCGCGCGGACAGCCGGACCAGCTCCGCCAGGTTGTACACGCTCGCCGGGTGGAAGCGGGACTCGCCGCGGTACGCCAGCACGCGCGTGCGCCGCCCGTCCAGGTTCCGCTTCACGAAGTACAGCTCGCGCGGGGTGCGGCAGTGCGGGCCGTGCACCGCCGACGCCCTGATCACCGTCGTGGGCAGCTTCTCGCCCAGCGCCAGCAGATCCTGCTCGATCCGCACCTTGCGCGGCCCGTACCCCTCGTCGGCGGGGGCCACCGTCCGCCAGGTCTCCGGGATCGGCACCGGATAGACCGGCATCCCGTCCGGCTCCTCCTGCGTCGCGAAGCCCCGGCCCTGCTCGTCCTCGTAGACCGCTCCGCTGGAGACCACCACGGCCGAGCCGATCCGCCCCGCCAGCGCCGCGAGCTGCCGCCCGTGCCGCGGCTCGAACGCCACCATGTCCACGACCACGTCCACGCCGTCGCCGACCAGGGCGGCCAGGGCCGCGTCGTCGTCCCGGTCCAGCCGCACCGAGCGCACCTCGTCGGGCCACGCCGCGTCCCGGTTCCCGCTCAGCGAGGCCGCCGTCACCGCCCAGCCGTCCTCCGCGAGCGCCCGCACCGCGGGCCGCCCGATCTGTCCCGCTCCACCGATCACCAGTGCCGTCTTCATGCCGTGACCGTATGCGCGGCCCCACCGCGGGACCCAGCGTTTTCTGCTCAGCGCAGAGCGGCCGGCGACGGCGGGTTCAGCTCAGGGGCATGCGGGGGAACCTGCGGGACTTCGCCTCCGCCTCGGCCTCCGCCTTCGCCACCGCCGCGTACTGGTCCACGTACTCCTGACCGGACAGCTCCAGAATCGCGTAGATGATCTCGTCCGTGACCGCGCGCAGGATCGCCTTCTCGCCCTCCATGCCCGCGTACCGGGAGAAGTCCAGCGGGCGGCCGAAGCGGATCGTCACCCGGCGCAAGGTCGGGATCTTCTGGCCCGGCGGCTGCGCCTCGAACGTGCCGATCATCGCGCACGGGATCACCGGCACCCCGGCGCCGAGCGCCATCGCGGCGACCCCGACCTTGCCCTTGTAGAGGCGGCCGTCGTGGGAGCGGGTGCCCTCCGGGTAGATGCCCAGCAGCTCACCGCGCCCGAGCACGCCGAGCCCCTCGCGGATCGCCGCCTGGCCCGCCTCCCGGCCCGAGCGGTCCACCGGGATCTGGCCCGCGCTCCGGAAGAACGCCGCCGTCAGCCGGCCCTTGATCCCCGGCCCCGTGAAGTACTCCGCCTTCGCCAGGAACGTGATCCGGCGCTTCAGGATCGCCGGCATCAGGAAGTGGTCCGAGAACGACAGGTGGTTGCCCGCGACGATCGCGGCGCCCGAGTCCGGAACGTGCTCCAGGCCCTCGATCCGCGGCCGGAACATCAGTCGCAGCAGCGGCCCGAGCAGCACGTACTTGAGCAGTCGGTAGAACATCGCCGGTCGCCTTCCCCCGTGGATCGCATGTGGTGCGCACACCCCATGAAGAGCTGTGATGCGTGCGCACAGTAGTCAATCCCCGGCGACGGCGCGAGAGCCCTTTCGGGCCCACTGCCCGGTTCGCACGGCGCGTCCCTTTGGCCGGACGCCGTGGGAGGAGTGCTCTGGTCCCACCTTCGTCCTCGTATCGGGAGGCCCGCATGCGGACCCTGCACCTCGCCACTGCCGCGCTGCTGTCACTCGGCGCGGTCGCCCCGGCCGCCGGCGCCGCCGAACCCGTACCCCGGGACGGCCTGTACCTCACGGTCTCCGGCGACGGCGAGACCTGGACCCGCGGCGTCCGCCTGGAGTGCACGCCCGCCCCTGCGGGGCACCACCCGTACGCCGCCGAGTCCTGCGCCGCGCTGGCCGCCGCCGAGGGAGACCTGGACGCGCTGGAGGGGCAGCCCTGGCGCTGCACGGAGGAGCAGGCCCCGGTGACCGCCGCGGCGCACGGAACCTTCGCGGGCCGGACGATCAACTGGCGCAGAACCTTCACGAACGCCTGCACGCTGGAGGCCTCGACCGGGGACGTCTTCCGGTTCTGACCCGGACGGCACCGCGGCCGGCTCAGGCGCTGCGCGAGGCCACCATCGCGACCGTGATCAGGCCGAGCACGACCCAGCCGAACCAGAGCCAGCCGTTGCTCCCGAGCGCCACCGTGTACGCGGTCACGGCCACCAGGCCGCCGACGGTGAAGGCACCCATCGTCTTCGTCGATCCGGGCATCGCGCACTCCTCCCGGCAGCCCGGACGGCGTACGACGGTGTGCGGCGCCCGAACCGCGGCCAGAAGGCCATAGTCACCCGGCGGCGGGCCGCGGCGCTACTGTCCGCGCGTGTTCAGCGAGGCCAGGTAGGCGTTGTACGCGGCGAGCTCCGCGTCCCCGTCCCGGTCCGCCTTGCGGTCCTGGCGGCGCGCCTGCCGGTCCTCGGACTTCTTCCACTGGAAGAGCAGCGCCAGCAGCACCAGCACCGACGGGACCTCGCTGAACGCCCACGCGATGCCGCCCGCCGCCGTCTGGTCCGCCAGCGGGTCGATGCCGAGCGAGGCAGGCGGGTTCTCGAAGGTGCCCACCATGGTGCTGCTCGCCATCATCAGCGCGATGCCGAAGAACGCGTGGAACGGCATGCCCGCGAACAGCTCCAGCATCCGCATCACGTAGCCCGGCCGGTGCGGGCCCGGGTCCACGCCCATGATCGGCCAGAAGAACACCAGGCCCACGGCGAGGAAGTGCACCATCATGCCGATGTGCCCGACCTTCGACCCCATCAGGAAGTCGAAGAGGGGAGTGAAGTACAGGGCGTACAGGCTCGCGATGAACAGCGGGATCGTGAACGCGGGATGCGTGATGATCCGCATGTAGCGGCTGTGCAGCAGCATCAGGAGCAGCTCGCGCGGCCCCTTGCTGCCGCGCTTCGCCGCGACGGGCAGCGCCCGCAGCGCGAGCGTGATCGGCGCGCCCATGAGCAGCAGGATCGGCGACAGCATGCTGATCACCATGTGCTGCACCATGTGCACGCTGAACATGACCATCCCGTAGTCGTTCAGCTTCGTGCACATCACCAGGGCGATGGTCAGCACGCCCACGACGAACGACAGGGTGCGCGACACCGGCCACTTGTCACCGCGGCGCGCGAGCCGCACGACGGCCCAGCCGTACAGGCCGAGGGCGACGAGGCAGCCGATGAGGAAGAAGGGGTCGGCCGACCAGCCAAGGCCACGCCCCAGCGTGAACGGCGGCAGATCCATGTTCATGCCGTGCCCGCTGTGATCCATCCGCCGGCTCCTGTTGCTCGTTTCGTACGGATTGTGCGCCACCAGACTAGAGCTGCCCCCGGCCGGGGCTTCGGCCGGGGGCAGCTCAGTTCAAAGAACAACTGAAAGCGGGTACGAGCAGTGACTCAGAGCACGCACTCCGCCTCGGCGTAGCGCTCGTCGGGGACCGTCTTGAGCGTCTCCACGGCCTCGGCCAGCGACACCATCACGATGTCCGTGCCGCGCAGCGCCGTCATCCGCCCGAACTCGCCGCGATGGACGGCCTCCACCGCGTGCCAGCCGAACCGCGTCGCGAGGACCCGGTCGTACGCGGTCGGGGTGCCGCCGCGCTGGACGTGCCCGAGGATCACCGGACGCGCCTCCTTGCCGAGGCGCTGCTCCAGCTCGATCGAGAGCTGACGGGCGATGCCGGCGAAGCGCTCGTGCCCGTAGACGTCCTTGCCGCCCTCGTCGAACTCCATCGAGCCGGCCCGGGGCTTGGCGCCCTCCGCCGCGACGACGATCGCGAACTTCTTGCCCGCCTCGAAACGCTCGCCGACCTTGCGGGTCAGTTCCTCGATGTCGAAGGGGCGCTCCGGGACGACGACGGCGTGGGCGCCGGCCGCCATGCCCGAGTGCAGGGCGATCCACCCGGTGTGCCGACCCATGACCTCCACGATCAGCACCCGCTGGTGCGACTCGGCGGTGGTCTTGAGCCGGTCCAGCGCCTCCGTGGCGACCCCGACGGCCGTGTCGAAACCGAAGGTCACGTCCGTGACAGCGATGTCGTTGTCGATCGTCTTCGGGACGCCGACGATCGGCAGGCCGTTGTCGGACAGCAGCCGGGCCGCCTTCAGGGTGCCCTCGCCGCCGATCGGGATGATCGCGTCGAGCCCCAGTTCGGCGACGTGGCCCTTGGCGCGCTCGACGCCGTCCCGCAGATGCGCGGGCTGGACCCGGGAGGAGCCGAGGATGGTGCCGCCGCGGGCCAGGATGCCGCCGACGGCGTCCAGGTCGAGCTTGCGGTAGTCGCACTCGAGCAGGCCCTTCCACCCGTCGTGGAAGCCGATGACCTCGTCGCCGTGGTCGACGACGGCTCGGTGCACGACCGAGCGGATCACCGCGTTCAGTCCGGGACAGTCTCCGCCGGAGGTGAGGACACCAATACGCATAAGCCCGCAATACCTTTGCAAACGTGGGCCGATGACCGGACCACGCCGTCCGGCTGGACCCCCGTACCTTATCGGCGCCCGGGGGCCCCGCCGTACGGGGCGTCCGCCTGCTGGACAACCCCGCTCATATGGGCGCGGGGCTGCCCCGAAGGTGCGTACGCGAAGGGTTGCGCAGGCCTAGGCGGGCTGCGCCGTGGCGGCCGCGATCCGCTCGCCCCGCAGCGCCTCGTACCACTGCTCGTCCACCGGCGGCAGCGCGTTCACATCGAGGGCCAGCTTCAGGAGCAGGTCGGCGATCTGCGGGTTGCGCGCCATCACGGGGCCGTGCATGTACGTGCCGAACACCGTGTCGTTGAAGGCGCCTTCGGTGCCGTCGCCCGTGCCGTTGCCCCGGCCGATGCGGGTGCGCGCGAAGGGGCGGGCCGTGGGGCCCAGGTGCGTCACGCCCTGGTGGTTCTCGAAACCGGTCAGCGGCGGCAGGTTCAGCTGCGGGTCGATGTCGGCCAGCACGTCGCCGACGCAGCGCTCGCCCTCGCCGCGCGTGGAGACCACGTCGAGCAGGCCGAGGCCCGGCTCGCGCTCACCGAGGTCGTTGATGAACTCGTGGCCCAGGATCTGGTAGCCGGCGCACACCGAGAAGACGATCGCGCCGTTGCCCACCGCGTGCTGCAGGCCGCCGTCACGGCGCAGCCGCTCGGCCGCGAGCCGCTGCGGACGGTCCTCGCCGCCGCCGATCAGGTAGATGTCGCCGGAGGTGGGGATCGGCTGGTCGCTGCGCACGTCGTAGCGCTCGACGTTCAGACGGCGCTGGCGGGCGCGCCGCTCCACCACCAGGGCGTTGCCCTGGTCGCCGTAGGTGCTCAGCAGGTCGGGGTAGACCCACACGAGACGCAGGCTGCTGTCGCTCATGCTCATCCTTAGCTGTTTCCGCTGTTTCTCGTCGGGGCGGGTCAGTTGCCGACGCGGCGGCGGACGTCCTGGAACGCGGTGTAGTTGGCGATCAGCTCGATCCGGCCCTGGGGCAGGACCTGCACCGCCTCGTCGAGCGTCTCGCAGACCCGGAAGTCCAGGCCCGCGACCTCGAGCCGGACCGCGAGGTCGAGCTTGCGGTCGCCGATCACACAGATCGGGTGCCCGGCCAGGCGCGTGTAGTCGACGTCCCACAGCCAGGAGGTGTCGGTGCCGTCCGCGCCCCGCGCGTTCACCGAGAGGATCACCGGGGTCGGCGGCGGGTCGATGAGGGTAAACGTTTCGAGCCAGCCCGCCGGGTTCTTGGCGAGCAGCAGGCGCAGGTCGCGGTCCATGAACCGGACGACGTCGTAGCGGCCCGCGACGGCCTGCACCTGGTACATGCGCTCCAGGGCCACCTGCGGCGGCACCCCGAAGACGGCGGCGACGGCGGCGGACGTGGCCGCGTTCGCCTTGTTGGCGCGGCCGGGCAGCTGGAGGTGGATCGGCCAGGCGGAGCCGTGCGGGTCAAGGACGTAGTCGCCCTGGAGCGCCCAGCTCGCGGTCGGACGGCGGAAGCCGCACTCGCCGCAGAACCAGTCGTCGCCGGGGCGCTGCATCACACCGCCGCAGGCGGGGCA
The DNA here is from genome assembly GCF_042749255.1 of Streptomyces sp. NPDC059524. Taxonomy (NCBI): domain Bacteria; kingdom Bacillati; phylum Actinomycetota; class Actinomycetes; order Kitasatosporales; family Streptomycetaceae; genus Streptomyces; species Streptomyces sp. NPDC059524. Next base: position 6,432 of record NZ_JBHYTK010000118.1, read on the forward strand.
GGACCAGGCGTCGTCCTTCCATTCCTGGCCGGCCGCGACCCACACGACGTTCGGCGAGGAGGAGGCGGCCCAGACGACCAGGGGGTCGTCCGCGTTGGCGATCACGACCGCCTTCGAACCCGCGAGGCCCTCGCGCCACTTCTCCGCGAGCATGCGGGTCTCGGCGGCGCGGTCGAGCTGGTCGCGCGAGAGGTTGAGCAGCGCGATGGCCTTCGGGCTGGTGTCGCGCGCGACACCGGCCAGGTACTTCTCGTCGACCTCGATGACGCCGAACTTGGCCTCGGAACCACCGGCCAGGGCCGAGGTGATACCGGCAGGCATGTTCGCGCCCAGGGCGTTCGACACGACCTCGCCGCTCGCGCGGAGGGCCTCCGCGATCAGGCGCGTGGTCGTCGTCTTGCCGTTCGTCGCCGAGACGAGCACGACGTCCAGGTGCTGGGCGAGCCGTCCGAGCAGCTCGGGGTCGAGCTTGAGCGCGACCTTGCCACCGATCACCGAGCCGCTGCCACGGCCCGCCGCGCGCGAGACCGCCGCCGCGGCCTTGCCCGCCGTCACGGCCAGCTTGGCCCGCGGAGTCATCGACTCCGAGTTGCCTGCCATCTTCCTGGGTCCTCCTTGCGTACGGCGCCGCGCCTGCCCCCGGCATCGCTTTTCCGCATCAGCCTATCGAGACTCACCGACAAGCCCGAACAGCGGCACCACCAGCACGGGGAGGCTTGTACCGGACCGTACCCTTACGGCCATGCGACACGGCTCGATCCCGGGCGCCTCAGGGCGCGTACGACCCCTGACCCTGCTCGGCGATCCCGTACTGCGGGAACCCTGCGCCGAGGTGACGGACTTCGGTCCCGCGCTCGCGCGTCTCGTGGAGGACATGTTCGCCACGATGTACGCCGCCCAGGGGGTGGGTCTGGCGGCCAATCAAGTGGGCGAGTCCTTGCGGGTCTTCGTCTACGACTGCGAGGACGACGACGATGTGCGCCATGTGGGACACGTGGTGAACCCGAGTCTGGTCGAGGCCGACGGCATCGAGATCCGCGGCCCCGAGGGCTGTCTCTCGCTGCCCGGCCTGGAGGCGGGGACGCCGCGTTTCGACCACGCGCGCGTGGAGGGTGTGGACGTCCAGGGAGATCCTGTGGTGATTCACGGCACAGGCTGGTTCGCCCGCTGTCTCCAGCACGAGTGCGACCACTTGGAGGGGCGCATCTACGCGGACCGCGTCACCGGCTGGCGGCACCGCAAGGTGATGCGCCAGGCGGCGAAGGCCCCCTGGGCGCGCACCGGCGTCTAGGGTCTTTCGTTCGGATCGGGCCGGATCAGAAGCCCGGGCCGCCCGCCTTGTCGCCCGCGGCCGCGAGGCGGCCCCACAGGAGGTCCGCGAGGCCGTTGACCAGCTCCTCGCGGGAGCACGGGCGCTCGCCGAGCCACCAGTCGCCCGCGGCGTGCATCATGCCGACGATCCCGTGGCCCCACATGCGCGCGAGCTGCTGTCCGCCGGGGCCTAGGTCGACGCGCTCCTCGATGACGTCCGCGAGGTCCTCGCCCATGCGCCGCAGCAGCGGCGCCGAGTGCCGGCCGACGTCGAAGCCGGTGTCGCCGGAGGAGCCCTCCGCCGGGTGCATCAGGAAGCGGTACACCTGCGGGCGGGCCTCGATCGCGGCGAGGTAGGTGTCGAGCGTCGACTCCACGCGCTGGCGGCGGGCGGCCGGAGCGTCGAGCGCGGCCCGCAGGGAGGCGAGCAGCGCGTCGGTGTGCCGCTTGGCGAGGGCCGCGTACAGGCCGCCCTTGTCGCCGAAGTGGCGGTACAGGATCGGCTTGGTGATGCCCGCCTCGGCGGCGATCGCGTTCATGGAGGCGCCGGGGCCGTCGCGGAGCACCACGCGGTCGGCGGCCTCGAGCAGCTCACGCCGCCGCCGCTCGGCGGCGGACTGCTGGTCCGCGCGCTGATGGGTCCGCTGTGTGGTCTCCATGAGGATCTCCCCGCCCGTGCGATGGCTTGACGCACGCGAAAGGTAACACCCGGCGAATGTCGGGCATCGAACGCGTTCTCGGCGGTTGACACGAGCTACTCGTGAGTAACAGACTCTTGTTACCGCAAGTAACGCATGCAGTGTATGCAGCCCTGGAGGGGTCATGGCCGAGTTCACGATGGATCTCAACGACGAGCAGAAGGAAGTCCGTGACTGGCTTCACGGTTTTGCCGCCGATGTGATCCGCCCCGCGGCCGCCGAATGGGACGAGCGCGAGGAGACGCCCTGGCCGGTCATCCAGGAGGCCGCCAAGCTCGGAATCTACTCCCTGGACTTCTACGCGCAGCAGTTCTTCGACCCGACCGGCCTCGGCATCCCGATGGCCATGGAGGAGCTCTTCTGGGGCGACGCGGGCATCGCCCTGTCCATCGTGGGCACGGGCCTCGCCGCGGTCGGCGTCCTCGCCAACGGCACCGAGGAGCAGATCGGCACCTGGATCCCGCAGATGTACGGCGACGCGAACGACGTGAAGGTGGCCGCCTTCTGCTCGTCCGAGCCGGACGCGGGCTCCGACGTCGCCGCCATGCGCACGCGGGCCGTCTACGACGAGGCCAAGGACGAGTGGGTCCTGAACGGCACCAAGACCTGGGCGACCAACGGCGGCATCGCCAACGTCCACGTGGTGGTCGCCTCCGTGGACCCGGAGCTCGGCTCCAAGGGCCACGCCTCCTTCATCGTGCCGCCGCACACCGAGGGCCTCTCCCAGGGGCAGAAGTTCAAGAAGCACGGCATTCGCGCCTCGCACACCGCCGAGGTCGTCCTCGAGAACGTGCGCGTGCCCGGCTCCTGCCTCCTGGGCGGCAAGGACAAGCTCGACGAGCGCCTCGCCCGCGCCCGGGAGAAGGCCAAGTCGGGCGGCGAGCGCGTGAAGAACGCCGCCATGGCCACCTTCGAGGCCTCCCGCCCGGCCGTCGGCGCCATGGCCGTCGGCACCGCCCGCGCCGCCTACGAGGAGGCGCTGGAGTACGCGAAGACGCGCGAGCAGTTCGGCCGCCCGATCATCGACAACCAGGGCGTCGCCTTCCAGCTCGCCGACATGCGCACCTCGATCGACGCCGCCCGCCTCCTGGTGTGGCGCGCCTCCTGGATGGCGACCACGGGCAAGAAGTTCGAGAACGCCGAGGGCTCCATGTCCAAGCTGTTCGCGAGCGAGACCGCCAAGAAGGTCACCGCCCAGGCCGTCCAGATCCTCGGCGGCAACGGCTTCACCCGCGAGTACCCGGTGGAGCGCATGCACCGCGACGCCGCGATCTACACGATCTTCGAGGGCACGAGCGAGATCCAGCGCCTGGTCATCGCCCGCACCCTCTCGGGGATGCCGATCCGCTAGATCGCAGGGGGCTGTCTCAGTAGTCGACCAGGGCCCCGCACGAGATGTTCACGGTCGCGGACGTCATCGTGCGGGCCCGGTCGGAGGCCACGAACGCGGCGACCTCGCCCACGTCGGCGAGGGTGGCCGTCCGGCCGAGCAGGGTGGGCTCGGTGAGCCGCTCGGTCAGCTCGGCCCGACCCTCGAAGTCGTCGGGCAGGCTCTCCGGGATCCCGCCCGTCTTCAGCGTGACGACCCGGATCCCCGCGGGGCCCAGCTCGCAGGCCCACTGCCGGCGCAGCCCCTCCAGGGCGTCGAGCGACACCTTGAAGCCGCCGAGCCCCGGCTGCGTCTGCGGGCCCGAGCCGCCGAACGCGAGCACCACGCCCGACCCGCGCGCCACCATGTGCCGCGCCGCCGCCCGCGTGGTGAGGAACTGCGTCCGCATCGTGGTCTCGACCGGCGCCACGAACTCCTCGGCGCTCAGCTCCATGAGCGGCCGCTGCACGTCGCCCACGCCGATCACGTTGAACGAGATGTCGATCCGCCCCGTGCGCCGCGCGACCGCGTCCACGAAGCCGACCACGGCCCGCTCGTCCAGCGCGTCGACCAGATGGGCCTCCGCGCTCCCGCCGGCCGCCTCGATCGCCGCGGCGGTCCGCTCCACCGGCTCCGCCGAGCGCCCGGCCAGGAACACCGCGGCGCCCTCCCGCGCGAACGCCCGGGACACCGCTCCTCCGACGGCGCCGCCGGCACCGTAGACGAGCGCCACCCGCCCTTCGAGCAGCTTCACGGCCGAGCCCCGTGCCGCAGCGGGGTCAGCTGCTCGATGTCGTAGCGCGCCCGCAGCGCCTCGATCGCGGCGTGGTCGGGCGGGCCGTCCGTCGCCAGGATGTCGAGGAGCTCCTCGAAGTACCGCTCGTGGTCCGGCGGGGGAGAGGCCTGGAAGAACATCTTCGCCGGGCTCCCCGTGGGGTTGGCGAAGGCGTGCGGGCAGCCCGGCGGCACCACGATGACCGTCCCCGGGGTCGCCCGCACGACCCCGGCGCCCGAAGGCGACCGCCAGCGCTGCCAGTGGTCCGGCGTCCTGATCCGCGGCTCGAAGGCGAGCACGTCCAGCTCGCCCTCGAGGACGTAGAACAACTCCTCGCTCCTGGTGTGCACATGCGCGCCGACGTCGAACCCCGGCGGCACCACCACCTCGAAGCTCGACGCCATGCGGGAATGGTCGCCGGTGACCTTGAAGGTGACCTGCTGCGCCGCCGTCTCCACGGTCCGTCCGTGGCCCGGCGGCACCAGCAGCCCCTCCGCGGGCGTCACAGCGGTCATCCGCTCTCCGACCACGTCACCGGCATCGCCTCCGGGCCGCGGATCAACGCGCCCTTGCGGAACGGCACTTCCTCCGCCGGCACGGCCAGCCGCAGACCGGGGAAGCGGTCCAGCAACGCCTCCACGAGGAGCTCCGACTCCAGCCGCGCCAGCATGCCGCCCACGCAGTAGTGCGGACCGAACCCGAAGGAGACGTGCGGATTCGGGGTGCGGTCGAAGTCGATGCGGTCGGGGTCCGGGAACACGTCCGGATCGCGATTGGCCGCGAGGTAGGAGACGTAGACCGCGTCGCCCTCACTGATGCGCACCCCCGCGATGTCGACGTCCTCCAGGGCGATGCGCGAGAGGCCCACCGCGCTGCGGTGCGGGATGTAGCGCAGCAGTTCGTCGATGGCCTGCGGGCGCAGCTCCGGCTCCGCCCGCAGGCGCGCCGCCAGATCGGGGCGCGTGAGCAGCACGTACGCCATGTTGCCGCAGTTGTTGGTGACGGCCTCGCCGCCGATCTGCACGAGGACCGCGAGACCGACCGCCTCGTCCTCGGTGATCTCACCGGCCGCGACGGCGGCGCCCAGCAACGAGGTGACGTCCTCGCCCGTGCTGTCGCAGCGCGAGCGCACCAGGTGCGTGAAGTACGCCGACATCTCGTTGCGGGCGCGCTCGCTGACCTCGGCGCCGTGCGCGGACGACAGGATCAACTGCGTCCACGTGTGCATGAGATGACGGTCGGCGGCCGGGACGCCCATCAGCTCGCAGATCACGGCGATGGGGAACGGGGCGAGCAGCCGCTCCGTCAGGTCGGCCGGCGGCCCGTCGGCCAGGAGGCCGTCCACCATCTCGTCGAGCATGCTCCGTGCGCTCGCCCGCAGCCGCTCGACCCCGCGCGCGGTGAACGCGGAGGCGACCGAACGCCGCAGCCGGGTGTGGTCGGGCGGATCGGCGAAGCCGACGGCGCCCGCCTGCGGGATGAAGTGCGGGGCCAGCCGCGTCACTTGGCGGCCCATGACGGCCTCGCGGCTGAACCGCGGGTCGTTCGTCACCGTCCGGACGTCCTCGTGGCGCGTCACCAGCCAGGCCCAGCCCTCGCCGTTCGGCAGCCGGATCCGGGTCACCGGACCCTCGCGCATCAGCCGGGTGAGCACCGGGTCGAAGTCGACGCCGTGCAGATCCAGGGCGGGCCACTCGCGGACCGGCGGGCGGACGGCGGTCTCGGTGGTCTTCTCCGTCATACGGCGGCCTCCACGAGCTCCGGACGATCGGTGGGGCGGCTCCAGCGGCCCAGGGACATCTCCGCGGTGATGCCCGGCCCGAACCCGGCGAGCAGACCGCGTGCCGTCGGGTGCGCGCCGCCCTCGTCGAAGAGGCGGCGCAGCGCGTCCAGGACGACGGCGCTGGCGATGTTGCCGTACTCGGTGAGCGTGGCCCGGCTGAAGCGGAAGGCGTCCGGCGGCACCTGGAGGAACTTGCTGAGGTCGTCGAGGATGCGCGGACCGCCCGCGTGAATGATGTAGAAGTCCAGCTCGGACGCGTTCCAGCCGTGCAGCCCCGCGAGCTGCTGGAGCGCCGGTGCGAGCGGCTCCATCGTGGTGGGCACCCGCTTGTCGAGCAGGAAGTGGAAGCCCGTGGCCCGGATGTCGTACGCGATCCAGTCCTCGGTCTTCGGGATGAGGTACGAGCCGTTGCGCTCCAGCGTGATGCCCGTACCGCCCGAACCCCGTACGACCGCCGCGGCCACCCCGTCACCGAACAGGCCGTTCGACAGCAGCGAGCCGACGCCCAGGTCGGTCGGCTGGTAGCACAGGGAGCAGAACTCGCAGGCCACGATCAGCGCGTTCGCCTCGGGATAGGCGGTGCAGAAGTCGTGCGCCCGGTTCACCGCGGCGCCGCCCGCCGCGCAGCCCAGCTGGGCTATGGGTATCTGCCTGGTGTCGCTGGAGAAGTCCATCTCGTTGATCAGCCACGCGGTCAGCGACGGCATCATGAATCCCGTGCACGACACGTAGATGATCACGTCGATGTCCTGGGCGCGCAGCTCCGCGTCCTCCAGCGCCCGGCGCACCACGGCGGGCACGCGCGCCTTCGCCTCCGCCTGGTAGAGCGCGTTGCGCTCCTCGAAGCCGGGGTGCTTGAGGGTCTCCTCGATGGGCTGCACGATGTGCCGCGTCCGCACGCCCGTGTTCTCGATCAGGCGCAGGGCCAGCGGGAGTTGCGGGTGCCCGTCATGGTGGGTGCGGGCCAGTGCGAGGGTCTCCTCCATGGTGATCACGTGCTCCGGTACGGAGACAGCTGGTCTGCACAAAGTCGCCATGAGCACGCGCCTTCCGATCGCCCCCTGGTGGGTCGCCGCCCTTTGTCGTGGGCGGCTCAACCACGATCCCCCGCCGCGCACCGTTCGGCCCGCAGGACTACTCCGTACCGGTGGCGGCGGGGGCTCCCGCGGGACTACTCCTCGCCCGCTCCCAGGGCCGTGGCCAGCGCGGACGCCGGATCGGCCGCCGCCGGACCGACGGGCGTCCAGCGACCGCGCTCCTTGCGGTACGGCCACCAGCGGCCGTCTCCGCCCAGGCGCAGCTGGGCCGTTCCCCCGGCGGCCGTCCAGCGGCCGCGCGACGTCTGGAGCGCGGGCCGCTCGCCCTCGTCCCACGCGGAGTCCAGAGCCGCACGCGCGCGTGCGGCGGTCTCCGCGTCGGGCGCCTCGTCCCGCTCCAGGACGGCGAGCGCGGCCGGGCCGCCGCACTCCCAGGCGCGCACCGCCAGGGCCAGGCCCTCGCGGTCCCGGCCCGAGCCCTCGGCCAGCCGCCGGGCCACCCGCTCGGCGGGCCCGCCGGCGGCCAGCCGCACGGCGTCCTCGGCCGGTGTCGGCTCCGGCGCGGGCGCCCGCAGCGCGTGACCGTCGGCGAGCGCGTCGGCCAGCATCCTGCGCGCCTCCGCGGCCGTCTGCGCAGCGAGGAACTCCAGGGCGTCCGCGTCGAGTTCCCCGGGCGCCGGTGTCTCCGTGTCCAGGGACGGCGGCACACCCGGCTCCTGGGGCAGCTCAGGCTCCCCGGGCAGCGGCGGCAGCACGAGCGCCGACGCGTACGCCTCCGCGGTGTCCACGCCGTAGGGCTCCGCCTCCGGCCCGGGGCCCGGTTCGGGGGCGCTGTGCGCCGCGCTGCGCACCTGGAGCTCGTCCAGGAGCTCCCGCTCGCCCCGGCCGCGCAGCAGGAACAGCAGGAACGGATCCTGGTCGAGCAGGCGTGCCAGCTGGTAGCTCAGCGCCGTGGTGTGGGCGCAGTGGTCCCAGGCGCCGCACTCGCACTCGGGCTCCAAGTCGCCGATGCCCGGCAGGAGTTCCACGCCCGCCGTCGCCGCGTCCTCCATCAGGTGCGGCGGCATGTCACGGTCGAGGAGGGCCGCGATGTGCCCGGCGCGCTCCACGGCCATGTCCGCGAACCGGTCCCACGCGTCCGCGTCCAACTGCTGCAGCAGCACGTCCGCGCGGTGCGTGGCGCCGCCCTTGTCCCGCACCACGGCCGTGATGCGTCCTGGACGCACCGACACCGCGCCGACCGCGCCCGCGCGGGCCAGCGCGCGGCCCGCCTTGAGCTGCCGGAGCTCCAGCGCCGTGTCCTCCAGCGCCTTCAGCCACGCCTGGCCCCACCAGGTGACGGCGAAGCCCTTCCCGTGGATGGGCGGCAGCGCGTCGAAGGTGAGCTCCCGGGAGGCGCCCGCGTCGGACGCCTCGCCGTGCTCCTCGTGCTCGTGCGCGTGCTCGTAGTCGTCGTACAGGTCGCTCATCAGGCGCCGCCCCCTCGCAGCTCGACCAGATCGGCCAGTTCGGCATCGGTCAGTTCGGTCAGAGCCGCCTCCCCGGAGCCCAGCACGGCGTCCGCCAGCTCCCGCTTGCGCTCCAGCATCGCGGCGATGCGGTCCTCGATGGTGCCCTCCGCGATCAGCCGGTGCACCTGCACGGGACGGGTCTGACCGATCCGGTACGCGCGGTCGGTGGCCTGGGCCTCCACCGCCGGGTTCCACCAGCGGTCGTAGTGCACGACGTGCTCCGCGCGCGTGAGGTTCAGCCCTGTGCCGGCGGCCTTCAGGGAGAGCAGGAACACCGGGACCGCACCGTCCTGGAAGCGCTGCACCATGGCCTCGCGCTCCGCCACGGAGGTGCCGCCGTGCAGGAACTGCGTGGCGACGCCCCGCGCGTGCAGATGCCGCTCCACGAGCCGCGCCATCTGCACGTACTGGGTGAACACGAGCACGCTCGCGTCCTCGGACAGGATCGTGTCGAGCAGCTCGTCGAGGAGCTCCAGCTTGCCCGAGCGTCCGGGGATGCGGGGCGCGTCCTCCTTGAGGTACTGCGCCGGGTGGTTGCAGATCTGCTTGAGCGCCGTCAGCAGCTTCACGATCATGCCGCGCCGCTCGAAGCCCCGCGCCCCCGCGATCTCCGCGAGCGTCTCCCGCACCACGGCCTCGTAGAGCGCCGTCTGCTCCTTCGTCAGCGACACCGCGCGGTCGGTCTCGGTCTTGGGCGGCAGCTCCGGGGCGATGCCCGGGTCGGACTTGCGGCGGCGCAGCAGGAAGGGCCGCACGAGACGGGCCAGCCGGTCCGCCGCGGCCGGGTCCTTGCCGCCCTCGACGGCCTGCGCGTACCGGGTCCGGAAGGTGCCGAGCCGGCCGAGCAGCCCCGGGGTCGTCCAGTCGAGGATCGCCCACAGCTCGGAGAGGTTGTTCTCCACCGGGGTGCCCGTGAGCGCCACGCGCGCGCGGGTGCCGATCGTGCGCAGCTCCTTCGCGGTCGCGGAGTACGGGTTCTTGACGTGCTGCGCCTCGTCGGCGACGACCAGCCCCCAGGCCGTCGAACCGAGCCGCGCGGCGTCCAGGCGCATCGTCCCGTAGGTCGTCAGGACGAACTCGCCCTCGGCCAGGTCCTCCAGGGAGCGCCGGGAGCCGTGGAAGCGGCGGACCGGGGTGCCCGGCGCGAAACGCTCGATCTCGCGCTGCCAGTTGCCCATGAGGGACGTCGGGCAGACCACCAGGGTCGGACCCGCCGTCTCCGGGGCGGTCTGACGATGCAGGTGCAGCGCGATGAGGGTGATCGTCTTGCCGAGGCCCATGTCGTCGGCGAGACAGGCGCCGAGGCCCAAGGAGGTCATGCGGGCCAGCCAGTTGAGCCCGCGCAGCTGGTAGTCGCGCAGCTCGGCGTCGAGCGCGGCAGGGCTGTCCACCGACTCCATGCCCTCCGGGTCGGCCAGCCGGTCCCTGAGCCCCGCGAGCCAGCCGGTGGGAAGCACGTCGACCCGGCGCCCGTCCAGCTCCGTGGAGCCCGTCAGGACGGCGCTGAGCGCGTCGACCGGCGTCACCTTGCGGTCCTGGTGGGCGCGGGCGCGCCGGGCCTCCCCGGGGTCCATCAGGACCCACTGGTCGCGCAGCCGCACCACCGGCCGGTTCGACTCGGCGAGCCGGTCGAGCTCGGCGCGGCTCAGCTCCAGGCCGCCGACGGCGAAGCGCCAGTCGAAGGCCAGCAGCGCGTCCGCGCCGAGGAACGACGGCACTCCGGAGGACGCTTCGTCGCCCTCGGGCGGTCCGACTACCGCGCGGGCGGTGAACCGGCGGGCCAGCTCCTTGGGCCAGTGCACGTCGGTGCCGGCCGCCGCCAGCGCGCGGGCCCCCTCCCCGAGCAGCTCGGTGATCTCGTCGTCCGCCAGCTCCAGAGCGTCCGGGACCGCCGCCGACAACAGGGGCGCGAGCGGCGCCCACGCGCGTGCGGCGCGGCGCAGGGCGAGCAGCGCGTCCATGCGGGCCCGCGCGCCGAAGGCCCGGCCGGCCGCACCCGAACCGGCCCACACCTCGGCCGCGTCCGCGACCAGGGACGGGTCGCTGACACTGTGGATCTGCAGCACGGCACGGAACGGCAGCCGCGCCTCGTCGTCGACGGCCTCGGCGAGGCCGGGCACCTCGACGCGCAAGGAGACCCGCACGCCCGCGTCGTGGCCCGCCGCGACGTCCGCGGCCCAGTCGGCCAACTCGGGCGCCCGGCGCGGCTCGCGCGCGGCGAACGCGGGGGAGCCGGTGGCGAGGGCGGCGGCGGGGGAGCGCGGCAGGGTGTCGGCCACGGCGTCCAGGAAGGCCCGCAGCAGACGCTCGGGGGCGTGCAGCCGCAGGGGCTCCGCCGCGTCGTCGAGCGGCACGGCGTGCGCCTCGGGCGGCATCGCGGCGGCCAGGTCGCGCAGCCGCGCCAGGTCGTCGGTGCGCAGCGGACCGGCCCGCCACGCGTCGTGCCCGGCCGCGCTGAGGCCGGGCAGGAGCAGTCCGCGCGCGGCGAGTTGGAGAGCGAACAGCGCGGCGGCGCCCCAGAAGGCCGTCGTTGGCTCGGGGTCTGCGGCGGTGCGCGCGCGGGTGAGGACCGGAAGGGCGGCACGCACGGGCAGGGCGACCGCGGCCACGGTGACGGTCTCGACCGTGCCGTCCTCGGCGGGCAGCACGAGCGGCAGGTCCACGGGGGTGCCCGCGACCGGGGACGGCGGCTGCTCGCCGTCGGGGCGCCAGAAGACGACCGTGGACGTGCGCGCCGGGTCGTCGGGGGCGAACACGGCACAGCACTGTGCGAGTTCGGTGATCTCGGCCGGAGTGGGTGCGGGGTGCGTGAGTGCGGAGATGGCGACTTCCTCGTATCAATCAAATTTGACTACGCGGCCTGGAGGCGCCGAGGGTACACCGCTCGATCCGGCGGACGGACGCATTCAGGCCGTGACGTGAGTCACCGCGCCGGATCGCCCCACCCTTAAGGGTGTAGCCAGCCCCCCTGCAGAGGCGGGGGGACCCCCGTGCGGGTCCGGGTGGTGGCGCCATGGCCCCGCGAGGCCCCGAAAACCTACGTTTTTCCAGGTCGGACCGGAGTGAAGCCGGCCGCACCGTCCTCGTCCACCACAGACCGGAGACCCGCCATGTCCACGGCCGTCGGAACCCTCGCCCCACCCGCACCAGGCGCCACCGCACGGCAACTCCCGCCCGAGACCGGCAGCGAGTTCACCCCGTTGCTCAAGGACGTCAAAGGACAGGGCCTCCTCGACCGGCGCACCGGCTGGTACGCGCGCACCATAGCCGTCAACGCGCTCTGCCTGGCCGGCGTCGTCACCGGCATGGCCCTCCTCGGCGGCTCCTGGTGGGTGCTCGCCCTGGCACCGGCCCTCGCCGTCCTCGGCGCGCGCACCGCCTTCATCGGGCACGACGCCGGCCACGCCCAGATCACCGGCAACCGCTCGGTGAGCCGCGTCATCGGCCTGATCCACGGCAACCTGCTGCTCGGCATGAGCTACTCCTGGTGGAACGACAAGCACAACCGCCACCACGCCAACCCCAACCACATCGACAAGGACCCCGACGTCGCCGCCGACGTCCTCGTCTTCACGAGCAAGCAGGCCGCCGCGCGCGCGGGCTTCCGCGGCTGGCTCACCCGCCACCAGGCGTGGCTCTTCTTCCCGCTCACCCTCCTGGAGGGCCTCGCCCTGAAGGTGTACGGATTCCAGGACCTGCGCCGCCAGTCCGGCCGCGAGCGGCTCGTCGAGGGCGGCCTCCTGGTCGCGCACGTCCTCGGCTATCTGACGCTGCTGCTCACCACGATGCCGCTGGGCCACGCCCTCGTGTTCGCCGCGCTCCACCAGGCGCTCTTCGGCCTCCACCTGGGCATGGCGTTCGCGCCCAACCACAAGGGCATGGAGATGCCCGACCCCGACGGCGACAAGTGGGGCCACCTGCGCCGGCAGGTCCTCACCTCGCGCAACATCAAGGGCGGCGCCCTGACCGACTGGTTCCTCGGCGGACTGAACTACCAGATCGAGCACCACCTGTTCCCGAGCATGCCCCGCCCGCACCTGCGACTCGCCCAGCCCATGGTGAAGGCGCACTGCCGCGACCTCGGCATCCCCTTCACGGAGACCGGACTCGTCGACTCCTACCGGCAGGCGCTGCGCCACATGTACGAGGTGGGCGAGCCGCTGCGGGCCGACATCTGATCCCCGGGGCCCCTGCCCGAGGATCAGGGTTCTCTCAGGGTCGCGCACAGGAACCGTGGACGCCGCGGGCCCGTTCCTACAACAGAGGCGGGCCCGCTCCACTCAGCCGAGGGCGAGCCGCCCCGAAGGAGGCCACAGACATGTCGAAGAACGCGAAAATCGCAGCGGGAGGCGTGGCGGCCGGGATCATCCTGCTGATCTGGCTCCCCTGGTGGGCCGCCCTGCTCATCGTCCTCGGCGTGCCCGCCGCGGCGTACCTGACCCTAGACCCCTCCCAGCGCCGCCGGCTGCGCCGCGTGACCCGCAAGGAGATCGGGCGCTAGGCGGACGGTTCCCCGGGTGATGTGACCGAGCAGGTGTCCACGACGTCGCCGGTCGCGGGCCGGTCGACGACCCGGTCCGAGGGCGGCGGCGTGCCGCGCTCCACCCACTGGGTGAGCGCGTCGAAGGCGTCCCGGTAGCACGGCAGGATCGGCCGCAGCCGGTCCGGGTACGTGTCGTACAGGCCGTCCGTGTGGGTGCCGCCCTGGATCGTGTACGTCCGGTGCAGCGCCCCGCGCCCCCGGTCCCGGACCATGCGCGCGTAGGCGTGGGCGTCGGTCGCGATCGGCAGCAGGGTGTCCAGGTCGCCCTGGAGCGTGATCAGCGGCCTGCCGACCCGCCCGGTGAGCGCCACCCGCTCGACGGCCCGGTGAACCGAGGCGGGCCGGTCCGCGTACCGGTAGGCGGCGTCGGAGGCGCAGGGCGCGAGGATCCGCTCGGTCGTGGACCCGGCGGAAGCGCCCGGGCAGTCCGGGTCGTACCCGGGGTCGAACGCGGCGCGGTACACCTTCTGCGTGAGCCCCCAGTAGACCTTCTGGTGGTACGGCCACAGGAACTCCGAACCCCGTGCGAACCCCGCCGCGTACAGGTCCTCCGCGTCGGCGGTCCCCTGGCCGTACGCGACGGCGGTCGGCAGTGAGGTCAGCAGCGGCGGCGCGTCCGCCTTCCACAGGACCCCCTCCCAGTCGACGCCGCCGTCGTACAGCTCGGGGTGGTTCTCCAGCTGCCAGCGTGTGAGATAGCCCGCGTTGGAGATGCCCGTCATGTAGGTGCGGCGCGGGCTCTGTCCGTAGCGCAGGGCGACGGCGCGGCGGGCGGCGCGGGTGAGCTGGGTGGTGCGGGCGTTCCACTCGGCGACCGCGTCACCGGGCCGCTCGCCGTCCCGGTAGAAGTCCGGCCCCGTGTTCCCCTTGTCGGTCGCCGCGTACGCGTACCCCTGGGCGAGCACCCGGTCCGCGATCGCGGCGTCGGTCGCGTACTGCTTGCGGTTGCCCGGAGACCCCGTCACCACCAGGCCGCCGTTCCAGCGGTCGGGCAGCCGGATCACGAACTGGGCGTCGTGGTTCCAGCCGTGCGTCGTGTTGGTGTGCGAGTCGTCCGGGAAGTAGCCGTCGATCTGCAGCCCCGGCACACCGGACGGGACGCGCGTCCCCTTCGCCGTCAGACCGGACTGGTCGGCCGTGTCCGTGTACGGCGTGCCGGCCAGGCCGGTCGTCGTCAGGTCCGCCAGACAGGCCTGCCGCTGCAACTCGGCGCCGGGCACGTGCGTGCGCTCTTGGCGCGCGCAGTGCGGGGCGGGCGCGGACGTGGACGCGGGCGCCGTGGCAAGGGCCTGAGGGCCGGACGCGACCAGCGCCACGAGGGCGGTGGCCAGCAAGGGGACGGATCTGGGCGTGCGCATGGAGAGGGCCTCCTTCTCGACGCGGGAAGAGGCCTCATCGTGAAGGGGACGCACCGGCACAACCATGGGGCGGGGCCACACCGGGTGCATGCCCCGTATGTGGCCCCGACGGACTGTCCGCGGTTCAGACCGGGCGGACGGCCATCTTGTCGAGCGCCTCCAGCAGGCTGGGGAGTTCGGGGCCCCGACCGACCGGCAGGACCTCGCCGGGCTCGTCGTCGAGCAGGACGAAGGCGATGTCGTCCGTGCGCGCCACCATGGACCACCCCGGCCCGTCTGCTCGCAGCGTCCGGGCGTCGCCCGAGGCGAACGCCGACCGCACCCGGCCCAGCGGCGGCGGAGTGTCCACGTAGCCGCGTACCTCGGCCAGAACGCGCTGCACGCCCTTGTGGCCGCCCGTACCGGCCGACTCGGCGGTGCCGCCGTCTCCGTCGGCCTCCGCCGTCGCGCCGTCCGTCGTGGCGGCGAACTGCTCGTCGTCGATCTGCTCACGCCACGCGGCCCACTGGAGCGCGATCTCGTCGGCGCCGAGGCGACGTTGGGCCGGACCCCAGGTCGCGGTGTCCGGCGGCGTCAGCGGCGCCGTGTCGGCCCCGTCGGGTCCGGGCTCGGGATCGTGCGGCTCCGGGACGCCGGGCGCCGCCACGGCGAGCGCCAGCGGCCACCCGGGCAGCGCGGCCACCATGCTGTCCTCGTCGGGGGAGAGTTCGTACTCCATGCCGCAGTCCCACGACGCGATGGCCACCGCCACCAGCGACACGTCGTCGACCACGACCGTCCAGCGGGCTCCCTCGGCGTCCTGCCCGAGCACCAGGCCGTAGCCGTCGGCCAGCGGGGCGAGACCCAGGGCCGCGCAGGCCTCCGGGTAGTCGTCGCCGAGCACGCTGGGGAACTTCGCGGGCGTCAGCAAGATCGCCGTGAGTACGTACAGCGCGTCGTCCCCGGTGACGACGGCGTCGTCCGTCCCGGCCATTCCAGCCTCCCCTGAGCTTTGCTTGTCCGGCGTGACCTTAGTCAGTTTCCGGCGATGTCGTACAGGGGCGATGACCAGGAAAAATCCGTCGACCCCCGGGGTGTGTACGCCTACGGTGGACGGCATGTTCGCCAATCGTGCGCGCTTTGTGTGCCTTCCGTGCCGGGTCGCCTTCAAGAAGGGCCACAAATTCGGGCGATCGTGGCGTGACGTGTGCCCGCGGTGCGGTGGTGGGCTGATCGAGGCGGGCACGGCGCTGGCCGTCCCGAAAAAGCGCGACACGGCGGGCTGGCGGACGCTCGCGGCCGTCCTGGAGTCCGGCCTGCGGTTCCGTCAGATGTGCTGCGGATGCGGTCCCGGCTACCGGCCGCGCACGCCGCGCGAGGTCCGCGAGCGCACGGATCTGGCGTCCCGCACCGGCATGCCCGTCCGGGACGCTCTGGAGTGCTCGGACCCGGCCTGCGCTGACGTCAGGCAGCGGGCAGGCCGAGGAGGCTTCGCGCCACCTCGCGCGGTGACGCGTCCCGCTCCCGCGCGAGGGCGATGACCGCCCGCCGCGCCAGCTCGTCGACCCCGAAGGCCAGCGCGCCCGGATCCACCCAGGCCGCGGCTTCCTCGGCCCGTTCCTGGTCGCCCTCCGCGCGCGCCGCCACATAGACGGCGGCCGCCTCGAAGAGGTTGTGCCGGCGCCGTTCCCCGCCCCGGGGCGCCGCCCCCGCGAGGGACGCGCCCTCGTTCCGGGTCGCCCCGGTGCGCCAGGTCTGCCATGACGTGCGGACTCTGCCGAGCATGCGTGCCACCGTCCCCTGCCGATCGCCGCGCGGCGCCGCGTACCGGGGCGCTTCGCAACTGACCCCGCACGGCGCGGAGTTGGCTTCATGGTGACAGAAGGCGGCCCCGCGGGAACCTCCTCGGAGCCACGTCAGTGGCCCGGCGCCTCCAGGTCCTTGAGGGTCGCGCGCAGCCAGTCGAGCTCGGCGCGGCTGGTGGCCCGCGCGATCGTGAGCACACCCCGGCGGAACGGGTCGGGGAGGTCCTCCGCGCGCAGGGCGCGCTCCCCCTCGTAGAAGAAGCTCGCCGGCTCCTCCAGGAAGGAGAGCCGGCGCCGCAGGACGGCCGCCTGCGCCGCGGTGTCGTCGAGGTGGCGCAGGAAGGCGAGGACGGTGAACCAACGGTTCTCGTCCGTGATGTCCGGCCGCGCCGGTTCGGTCAGCCTTCCGCGCAGTTCCGCGCGGCCCTCCTCGGTGAGGCTCAGGACGTGACGCGGTGCCGCCGCGGCGCCCGGCTGTGTCTCCCGCACCAGCAGTCCGGCCTTCTCCAGGCGCTTGATCGCGGGATAGAGCGTGCTCTCCGCGACGGGCCGTACGTGACCGGTCAGGGCGGTGATGTGCTTGCGCAGCTCGTAGCCGTGCAGCGGGGTGTCGTAGAGGAATCCGAGGATGGCGAGCTCCAGCATGCCGCCATCTTCGCCCATGGGGGCCCGCTTGCCTCGGTCAGGTAGTGCATCGTTGACGTAGTACTACGACACCGATGTATGGTGAGTGCGCAGGGCGACGGGCATGAACTGGGCGGAGAGGGGACCGGGATGCGGCAGGCGGCGTTCGACGGGCGGGGGAGTTGCATCCGCTGGACCGAGACGGAGGGGGAGGAGCCCGCGCGCGTGTACGTGCACGGGCTCGGCGCGGCCTCGACCGTCTATCACGCGCACATCGCGTCCCGGCCCGAACTGGCGGGCCGCCGCTCGCTGTTCGTGGATCTGCCGGGGCACGGCATCAGCGACCGTCCCGCCGACTTCGGGTACACGCTGGAGGATCACGCGGACGCGCTGGCGGCGGCGCTCGACGCGGCCGGGGTGCGCGACGCGGAGATCGTCGGACACAGCATGGGCGGCGCCGTGGCCATCGTGCTCGCGCACCGGCGCGGCGATCTCGTCTCACGCCTGGTCGTGACCGAGGGCAACCTCGACCCGTACCCGCCCGCCCGGGCGGGCAGCAGCGGCATCAGCTCGTACGGGGAAGAGGAGTTCGTGTCGGGTGGTGGTCACGCGCGCGTGCTGGAGAAGGTCGGCCCCACCTGGGCGGCCACCATGCGCCTGGCCGACCCGCTCGGTCTGTATCGCACGGCCCGCGGGCTGGCGCGCGGCACCGAGCCGACCATGCGCCGCATGCTGGAGGACCTTCGGGTCGAACGGGTCTACCTCCAGGGCGAGTTGAGCGGCGAGCCGGCCGGCGCCGCCGATCTGGCGGCGTCCGGGGTCGAGGTCGTGCGGGTGCCGGGCGCGGGGCACAACGTCATGTTCGACGCCCCCGCCGCCTTCGCCGCGGCTGTGCGGGGCTGAGGGGCGCGGGTCGGGCACCTGGCCCCTCCCCGGATCAGCCCTCGCGGACGGCCAGCGCGAGGAAGCGCGTGTCCTCGTCCACGTACGACGTCATGCGCCAGCCCGTCGCCGCCAGCAGAGGGCGGAGCTGCGGCTCGGCTCTCAGGTCGTCCGGGGTGATCTCCCGCCCGTGCCGTGCGGCGAGCGCCGCGCGGCCGATCGGGTGGAACAGCGCCAGGAGCCCACCGGGCCGGACCACGCGCGCGAGCTCGGCCAAGTCCCGCTTCGGATCCGGAAGATGGGAGATCAGGCCCGCGCCGAACACGGCGTCGAGCGAGCCGGACGCCAGCGGCAGCCGGGAGACGTCCGCCAGGAGCAGGTGCCCGGAGCGGTCACGGCCGGCGCGCACGGCGGCCCGCAGCATCGCCGGCGTCAGATCCGCCCCGAGGACCACTCCGGACGGCCCGACGGCCGCGCGCAGCGCCGGAAGGGCCCGGCCCGTGCCGCAGCCCGCGTCCAGCACTCTGCCGCCCGGACGCAGGCCGAGCGCGGCGATCGCGGCCTCGTACGCCGGACCGTCGTCCGGGAAACGGGCGTCCCAATCGGCGGCCCGGGATGTGAAGAACTCCTGTACACGCGTCCGGTCGTCGTTCATGCGCTCCATGATGACGGAGGGCACTGACAGACGGGATGCCGCGAACGAGGGACGGTGCGATCGAAAGGTCCGGTTCCGGACCGAAAGCTTCGGATGTGCGTGCGGTGCACATGTTCGACCCTGACGCGATCGTTCCGTACCGCATCTCTGTCATATTCCAGCAGTTTTCGAAATGCGCCCCTGTTGTGCGCCCCTGTCGCGACTAGCGTCCCGGGGCCATGGGACACCTGGACCACGCAGCCTTCGGTTGGCTGACCCCCGTGCTGTCGTACGTCATGGCCTGCATCGGCGCCGCGCTCGGCCTGCGCTGCACCGTGCGCGCCCTCGCCACCACGGGCCGCGCCCGCCGCAACTGGCTGATCACCGCAGCCTCCGCCATCGGCACCGGCATCTGGACGATGCACTTCGTCGCCATGCTCGGCTTCAGCGTCACCGGAACCGAGATCCGCTACAACGTGCCGCTCACCATCCTCAGCCTCGTCGTCGCCGTGACCGTCGTCGGCGCCGGGGTCTTCGCCGTCGGCTACAGCCGCGACCGCAACCGGGCCCTCGCCCTCGGCGGCCTCACCACCGGACTCGGCGTCGCGAGCATGCACTACATGGGCATGGCCGCCCTGCGCCTGCACGGGCACGTCGCCTACGACCCGCTCCTCGTCACGCTCTCCGTGGTCATCGCGGTCGTCGCGGCGACCGCCGCCCTGTGGGCCGGCCTCAACATCAAGTCCCCGGCGGCCGTCGCCGTCGCCTGCCTCGTCATGGGCGGCGCCGTCAGCAGCATGCACTACACCGGAATGATGGCCGTGAGCGTCCGCGTGACGCCCTCCACGGCCGTGCTCCCGGGGGCGACGGCGATGCAGTTCATCTTCCCGCTCGCCGTGGGCCTCGGCTCCTACCTCTTCCTGACCTCGGCGTTCGTCGCCCTCTCCCCGACCGCCGACGAACGCGAGGCCTCCGCCTCCGCCCAGCGGCCGCTGGAGAGCCTGGTCCGCTGACGGACCGGCCGCGCCCACCCGCCCACCCGCCCACCACTCGATCGAGGAGGCCATGCGCCCGCCCCGCCGAACGCCCCGCCCCGGCCCGTCGC
>NZ_JBHYTK010000119.1:0-20358 GCF_042749255.1 Streptomyces sp. NPDC059524
AGCGCGTGCCGACGGCCGCACGCACCGCCTTCCGCGCCATGTTGCAGTCGTCGTGCAGCCGGCGCCGCAGCAGCCGCTGCTCCTCACCGGACGGCACGGCACCGGCCGGGGCCTGGCCGGGCGCCGACGCGGGCTGCTCCTGCAACGAGCGCTGCACGGCCGTCTCGTAGGTACGGATCTCCCGGGTCAGGACGAGCATCAGGTTGACCAGGAAGGCGTCCCGGGCCGCCGGACCACCGGACTGCGCGAGCTGGCTGATCTGCCGGCGCGCCACCGGGGCGTCACCGAGGACCGCCCACAGCGTCGCCAGGTCGTAGCCCGGCAGGTACCAGCCCGCGTGCTCCCAGTCCACCAGCACCGGACCGGCGGGGGACAGCAGCACGTTCGACAGCAGGGCGTCGCCGTGACAGAACTGGCCCATGCCCGCGCGGCCCGAGGTGTGCGCGATCCCGTGCAGGAGCTTCTGCAGGTCGCCCATGTCCCGGTCGGTCAGCAGACCGAGGTCATGGAACCGGTTGATCCGCTCCGCGTAGTCCAGGGGCGCCCCGAACGTGCCGGCCGGGGGCCGCCACTGGTTCAGCCGGCAGATCGCGCCGAGCGCGGCCCGCACGTCCGCCCGCGGCGGTGCCTCGACCGGGTGGCGCTGCAGAGCCGCAGGCCGGCCGGGCATCCGCTCGATCACCAGCGTCCCGTTGTCGGGGTCCGCGGCGATGAGCCGCGGCACCCGCACCGGGGGCCGGTGCCGGACGAACGAACGGTATGCGGCTATTTCGTGCCGGACCCGCTCGGCCCACGCGGGGGAGTGGTCGACTAAACACTTCGCGACCGCGGTGCTGCGTCCGGTCGTGCCGACGAGCAGCACGGAGCGCTGGCTGCGGCGCAGCACCTGGACCGGATGGAACTCCGGGCAGATGCGGTGCACGGAGGCGATCGCCGCACGCAGCCGGTCGCCCTGAGGGCCGGACAAGTCGAGTCTCCCGCTGAGCGGTTGGGTACCCGCCCCCGGGGCGCGACGCGGCCGGCCGATGCCGTTGAGCGTCGGGGCCGCGGGCCGCGCGGGGTCGAGGTACGGGCCGCTGCCCGCCACCGCCGGGCGGGCGGAGCGCAGCGGCCGGGGCGGGGCGGACACGGAGGACGATGCTGCGTACATGGGCGAAACAGATCCCTTCGTGTGCCGATGAGTTGCCGCGCCGCCCCACCCGGCCCCTTCGGAACACCCTGGGGAATGCCCTGCGGTGACCGGGTCGGGGTGGCGCATTCCTACCTGACACCCGAGGGCTACGAGCGTGGCAGCTGGCGCACCCTGGCGAACCCTGGCGAATAGTCGCTCTGCAACTGACAGAGGGCTACTGTCGATTGCAGCCGAGAACCTGGGGGCTTACGTGAGCGGACAACCCAACTCCCGCCTGAACGACCTGTTCGGCCTGGCCGGCTGGTCCAAGGGGGAACTCGCGAGACTCGTCAACCGGCAGGCGGCGGCCATGGGCCACCCGCAGCTGGCGACGGACACCTCGCGGGTGAGGCGGTGGATCGACACGGGAGAGATCCCGCGCGATCCGGTGCCCCGGGTGCTGGCGGCGCTGTTCACTGAGCGACTCGGCCGTGTCGTGACCATCGAGGATCTCGGTCTCGTCCGGCACGGGCGCGTGGGGAAACGGCAGGGCGGCGGGAGCCTGGAACGACAGGGGCCCGACGGAGTGCCGTGGGCGCCCGAACGGACAGCTGCGGTCCTCACCGAATTCACGGGAATGGACCTCATGCTCAACCGACGCGGCTTGGTGGGCGCGGGTGCCGCGCTCGCCGCGGGTTCCGCACTCAGCACCGCCATGCACGACTGGCTGCACGCCGACCCGGCCCTCGCGGCCGACGCCCCCAGGACCACCGATCCCCTGCACGCCGACCCCGCTGGGTTCGACCGCTACGAGGCCGCCCCCATCGGGTCGCAGGAGATCGAGGAACTGGAGCGCTCCGTCGAGGTCTTCCGGGCCTGGGACGCCTCCCGGGGCGGCGGCCTCCAGCGCAAGGCGGTGGTGGGCCAGCTCAACGAAGTCGGTGGGATGCTCTCCTACCGTCATCCCGACCATCTGCAGCGGCGCCTGTGGGGCGTCGCCGCCAATCTCGCCGTCCTCGCGGGCTGGATGTCGCACGACGTCGGCCTGGAGCCCACGGCCCAGAAGTACTTCGTCATCGCCGCGCACGCCGCGCGCGAGGGCGGGGACCGGCCGCGCGCCGGTGAGGCCCTGTCCAGAGCCGCACGCCAGATGGTGCACCTGGGCCGGCCCGACGACGCGCTCGACCTGATGAAGCTCGCCAAGTCCGGCTCCGGCGACGAGGTGCTGCCGCGGACCAAGGCGATGCTGTTCACCATCGAGGCCTGGGCCCAGGCGTCCATGGGCAAGGGACAGGCGATGCGCCGCACCCTCGGTCAGGCGGAGGATCTCTTCGTCTCCGACAAGGGCGACGTGCCGCCGCCGAGCTGGATGCAGATGTTCGACGAGGCGGACCTGCACGGGATGCAGGCCCTGGCGTACCGCACCCTCGCCGAGCACGAGCCCGGTGCCGCCGTCATCGCGCAGCGGCACGCCCAGGAGGCCCTGGCCCTGCGGGCCGGCGGCCGCGACCGTTCCAAGATCTTCGACCATCTGTCCATGGCCTCGGCCTGCTTCATCGCGGACGATCCCGAACAGGCGGACCGCTACGCACGTCTGGCGCTTTCCTCGATGGGGTCGAACTCCTCGCACCGCACCTGGGACCGGCTCCGTGAGATGTACCGGCTGACCGGGCACTACGCGGACTACCCGAAGATCGAGGACCTGCGCGAGGAGATCCAGCTGGCGCTGCCCCGGACCCCGGGGAAGAAGCTCCAGGCGTAGTCGGGCACCGGTGCGATCCGGCACCAGGTGCCGTCACGTACCCAGGTGCCGTCACAGGAACCCAAGGGTCTGAGACCCAAGGGTCAGGAACCGATGGGTCAGGAACCGAAGGGTCAGGAACCGACCCGGGCGACGAGGACGCAGCCGTCGTTCTCCCGCTCGTCCCCGCCGAGCTCGTCCGAGACCATGCGCAGGCACTCCTGCGGGTCCCGGGCGGCGGTGAGGCGCGGGGCGAGGGCGAGCAGCCGGCCCGCCGCCGCGGTGGCCCCGCGGCGTGGCACCAGTCCGTCGGTGTGCAGCAGCAGCAGATCACCGGCGCGCAGGGTCTCCTCGGCCTGCCCGTACGCCGTACCGGCCGGGGCGCCCAGCGGCGAGCCCGCCGGTGACGTGAGGGCGCGCCCGGCGCCGTCGCGGAACAGCAGCGGGGCGGGGTGACCGGCCGAGGCCCAGGTCAGCACCCGGGCCACCGGGTCGTACCGGCAGCACAGTGCGCTGCCCAGCCGCGGCTGGGCGGGGGTGTCGAGGAGGTGGTTCAGCCCGGACAGCAGTCCGGCGGGGTCGGTAGCGCACAGGGCCATGCCGCGGGCGGCGCCGAGCAGCATCGCGACGTCCGCGGTGGCGGCGGCGCCGCGCCCGGGCAGATCGCCGACGCTCAACAGCGTCGCGCCGTCCGTCAGTCCGAGCGCGTCGTACCAGTCGCCGCCCGACGGCGCGCCGGTCGCGGCGGGGAGGCGCAGCGCGGCGATGTCGAGTCCGCCGGGTGCGCCGGCGGAGGCGCGCGGGACCTGGAGCGAGCCGCGCCACGCGGGTGGCGCGGCCTCCTGCGGCTCGGGCGGTGCGACGGGCCGGCGGCGGCGGAGCGAGTCACGGGTCTCGCGCACCGTGCGCTGGCTGCGGCGCAGCTCGCTGACGTCCCGGACGACCGCCCACATCGACGCGGTCGCGCCGTCCGCGTCGAGCACCGGCTCGCCCATCATGTGCACCGTGCGCACGGAACCGTCCGGGCGCACGACACGGAACTCGCCGTCGATCGGCTTCCCGTCGATCAGGCAGTCGGTGACCATCGAGGTCAGCTTCGGCTGGTCGTCGGCGTGCACCACGGAGGGCAGTTCGTCGAGCGTGAGGGCGGGCACGGACGGGTCGCGGCCGAGGATCTGGAAGAGCTCCTCGGACCAGCTGGCCTCGTCGGTCAGCAGATCCCATTCCGCGCTGCCGACCCGGCTGAGCAGGGAGCCCGCGGCCCGCTGGGCGGGCCGGTGGGCGCGCGCGAGGGCCGGACCCTCGCGCAGCTGCGCCAAGTGCCGGTCGAGATCGCTCAGTTGGTGCACGGCCAGCTCGTACAGGGCGCGCTGCCAGCGCGCCTCGGGGTCGGCCGCGTCGCCCACGGCGTCACGGCGCACGGCATCGACGTCACCGAGCAGACGGCGTGTCTGCGAGATCAGCGAGTCGACGGTGCCACGCTCCGGCGGCTGGCCGGCGGGGCGGTCCGCGAAGACATGGGGGGACATGACGAACTCCGATGCAGGCACAGAAGGCCGAGGCTGACGGAAGGACCGGTTAAGACTCTGGCACAGGGTGCGGGACCCCGTAAGGGATTTGGCCATACACGATGCGGTGGTGCTTCTGGCATATGCCCGAGTCCTCCGGGATGCGTCTTCCGTGCGTCCTGGTCGAACGAGTGGCCGATCCTGGCGTATGCCGCCCTGGTGAGGTGTATGGCCCGGGCTGCGTCGAACGGCGTAGGGACGGCTACGCCGTGTCGCACGCTCCCCCTCGGGCCGGCGGTGTCTACAGTCCGGCGGGCGTCAGGACCTTGTCCTTGAGGAGCTCCAGGATCCGGCGGTCCTCGTCCGGGCCCTGCCAGAGGGCGGGGTCGCCCGGATAGGTGTCGAACAGGACGTGCCGGGCGCCGAGTTCGGCCAGGGTCGCGACGTCGGCCCGGATCTGGTCGACGCTGCCGTGGCCGAGCGGCCGGTCCTCGGTGTCGGGCACGTCCGCGACCATCAGCTGGATGCGCGGCGCGAACTCCGGCACCGGGCGCCCGGCCCGCTCGGCCTCCTCGGCGACCCGCGGCAGCTGTCGCTCGAGCGCGGCCCGCGTGGGCCGGAACGGATGCCAGGCCTCGCCCAGGCGCCCGGCCCGGCGCAGCGCCGCCGGGGAGTCGCCGCCGACCCAGACCGGGACGTGCGGGGCGGTGGCCGGGGCGGGCGCCGTGCGGACGCCCTCGAACGAGACGTAGCGGCCCTCGAAGCTGCACGGGTCCTGGGTCCAGGCGGCCCGGATCGCGGTCAGGTACTCGTCGGTGATGGCCCCGCGCTCCGCGAACGGCACGCCGAGCACCTCGTACTCGGCGGCCGACCAGCCGACGCCCGCGCCGAGGATGAAGCCGCCCTCGTTCAGCTGGTCGATGTTGGCGGCGAGCCGCGCGGTCTGCAGCGGATGCCGGTAGGGGATCACGGTGATGGTCGTGCCGAGCGTCAGGCCGGGCACCCGGCCCGCGAGATGGGCCGCGAGGACGAACTGGTCGTAGAAGGGGGCCGGGTAGACCGCGTGCACGTCCGGGGTCACCGCGATGTGGTCCGAGATCATCGCGAAGGTGAAGCCGAGGTCACGCGCGTCCGTGGCCTGCCGGACGAGGCTCTCGGGGGTCGTGCCGGAGCCGAAGTTGAGGAGATTCACGCCGTATCGCATGGGGCGCAGTCTCGATGATCTTGATCGCTCCGGCCAAACCCGTGATCGATTTCAAGCCGTGGTTGTCAGGGCGTGCTTGCGACCGCTACCTTCACGGCCATGTCCGTTGGAATATCAAACCCACTTGTCCCGGCCGGACCGTCGGCGCGCGCCACCGCGTGGATCGTCTCCGTCGGCGTCTTCGTCGTGAACCTGGACCTCTTCGTCGTCAACGTCGCCGTGCCCGCGCTCGGCGCCTCCTTCGACGGCGCCTCGCTCGCCTCCCTGTCCTGGGTCCTCAACGCGTACGCGATCGTGTTCGCCGCCCTGCTCGTGCCCGCCGGGCGCCTCGCCGACCGGTTCGGTCACCGGCGCGGATTCCTGCTCGGGCTCGCCGTGTTCACCCTCGCGTCCGCGCTGTGCGCCCTCGCCCCGGGCGTCGGATGGCTCAGCGCCGCACGGGCCCTCCAGGCGGCGGGCGCCGCCGCCCTCATGCCGACCTCCCTCGCGCTGCTGCTCGTCGCCACGCCGGCCGAGCGGCGCACCCGGGCCGTGCGCGGCTGGGCGGCGATCGGCGGCATCGCCGCCGGACTCGGGCCCGTGGCCGGAGGCCTGCTGGTCGAACTCGACTGGCGCTGGGTCTTCCTGGTGAACGTCCCCGTCGGGGTGGCCGGACTGCTGCTCGGCGCGCGACTGCTGCCCGCGGACCGGCCCGACCGCAGCGGCCCCCTGCCCGACCTGACCGGCGCCGTCCTGCTGACGGGCGCGATCGGCGTCCTCGCCCTCGGTCTCGTCAAGTCGGATGTCTGGGGCTGGAGTTCGGGCCGCACGCTCGGCGCCCTCGCGGCCGCCGTGCTGCTCGGCGGCGCGTTCTGGTGGCGCTCGGCCCGCCATCCCGCGCCGGTCGTCGAACTGCCGCTGCTCCGCATCCCCGCGTTCTCGGTCGCGACCTGCGCCGCTCTGCTCTTCACCGTGGCGTTCGCGGGCCTGCTGCTCACGTCCGTCCTGTGGTGCCGCCAGGTGTGGGGGTACTCGGCGATCCGCACCGGCCTCGCGATCGCCCCCGGCCCGCTCGTCGTGCCCGTCCTCGCCCTCGGTTCGGGCCCCCTCGTGCGCCGGATCGGCGCGGGCCGCACCGCCGCGCTCGGCTGTGTGCTGCTCGGGCTGGGGCTCGTGTGGTGGGCGCTGAGCGCCGACCCGGTCCCGCACTACGCCACCGGACTGCTGCCCGGCATGCTCGTCACCGGAGTCGGCGTCGGACTCGCCCTGCCGACCCTGGTCGGCGCGGCCGCCGCGGCGCTCCCGCCGGACCGCTTCGCCACCGGATCCGCCGTCACCACCATGGCCCGGCAGACCGGTTCCGTCCTCGGTGTCGCCGTCACCGTGACCCTCCTCGGACAGCCCGCCACCGCCTCGGCCGCGCTCGACGCCTTCCGCCACGGCTGGTACGTCGCCGCCGCCTCGGCGTTCATCGCCGCCGTCGCCGCGCTCCTCCTGCGCCGTGAGGCGCGATCGCCGGTGCCGGCGGCCGCGGGGGCGGCGGAGGCGTCGCGCGGTTCCGCTTGAACGTCAGGCCTTCCGTGAGGTGAACGGGGGTGCGCGGAACGGCTGGTGGGCGGCGCGGCCGCCTCGGCGTCCTTCGCTGCCGTTGCAGCCTTGCTCCTGAGCCGTGCGGCACGACCGCCCGTGGGCCGGTGAGGGCGGAGGTGTCGCGCGGTTCCGCTTGAGTGTCAGGCCTTCGGTGCGGCCGACGGGGTGCGTGGTGTGGTGGTGCGGGGTGCGGTGGTCCGTGCCGGCGCTGCCTCGCCCGCATCGGAGTTCGCACCGGAGCCCGCGCCCGTGTGCAGGGCGGCGATCTGGGAGCGGGAGGTGAAGCCGAGCTTGGTCAGGATGTGCTCGACGTGCGAGTCGACGGTCCGCTTCGACACCACGAGCCGCGCCGCGATCTCACGGTTCGTCAGGCCCTCGCTCACCAGCGCCGCGACCTGTCGCTCGCGCGGCGTCAGCCCGTCCGCCGGGCCCCCGCGCTGCACCGGCACGTCCGGCGCCGCCGACTCGTCGTCCAGCGCCAGGTCCACCACCGTGTCGAGCGGCAGACCGGCGCCCTCGGTGAACGCGTCGTGATAGCCGTCCGCGCCCAGCGCCGCCCGGGCCGGGCCCGCCGCGTCCGCGTGCAGTTCGTGCAGGACGGGAATGCCGAACCGGGCCTCCTTCGCGGCCCTGCGCCACAGCGCGTCCGCCGCGCCCTGGAGGAGGGCCACCCGCTCGAAGTGCCGCAGCCGCGCCGCGTGCCAGGCGAGTCCCTCGAAGAAGTGCGCGAGCCCCATCAGGTCGTGCAGCGCGGCTTTCGCGCGCAGCCCGTCCCGCGCGCACTCCACCGCCGCCTCGTGCTCGCCCCTGAGCCACAGCCCGACGCTCTTGACCCACAGCGCCCAGCTGCGCGCCCACTGCTCCGCGGGCTGCGCTGCGCCCAGGGCCAGCGAGTCGTCGCACCAGTCGATGCCCCGCTGGTGCTCGCCGGACAGGATCAGCATGAGGCCGCCGTAGAAGCCGAGCATGCGCAGGCCCGTGTCGTCGCCGAGGGCCGTCATCCGGGTGCGGGCCTCCTCGAAGTCCGCGGCGCAGCCTTCCATGCGGCCCAGGAAGTACCGGCGGTGCGCCTGGAAGGCGAGCGTCCACGCGGCGCCGGTCCGGTCCTCGATGCGGGCCGCGATCCGCTCGGCCTCGGCGAGCAGCTCCTCGTTGCCGCCGCGCTCGCCCTGGATGTCCATGTACCAGCTGGTCAGCCAGAGCGCCTTGACCCGGGTCGGGGTCTCGTCGCGGCAGCCGTCCAGGGTGCGCCGCAGCCAGTACCGGCCCTCGGTGAGCAGGCCCGTGGCGTGCCAGTAGCCCCACAGGGCCGTCGCCATCTCCAGGCCCCGGCCGTGCAGCCGGGGCGTGGTCACGCAGTACTCCAGTGCGACCCGGACGTTGGCCCGGTCGCGGACCAGGGCGCGCAGCAGCGGGATCTGCGAGTCCCCGGTCCACTCCTCGTCGAAGGCGCGCGCCACGTCCAGGAAGTACGCGAGGTGCCGGCAGCGGGTGCGTTCCTCGTCGCCCGAAGCGGCGAGCCGTTCGAGGCCGTACTCGCGGATCGTGTCGAGCATCCGGTACCGGGTGCCCTCGGGGGTCTCGACGCGGACGACGACCGACTTCTCGACCAGTGCGATGAGCGCGGTGAGGACGTCGTCCACCGGCAGCGACCGGTCGTCGGCGCACACCGACTCGGCCGCCTCCAGGCTCAGTTCGCCCGCGAACACGGACAGCCGGGCCCACAGCAGCCGCTCCGGCTCGGTCGACAGGTCGTGGCTCCAGCCGATCGCCGTGCGCAGGGTCTGGTGGCGCGGCACGGACGTGCGGCGCCCGCCCGTCAGCAGCCGGAACCGGTCGTCGAGCCGGGTGAGCATCTCGTCCAGGGACACCGCTCGCAGCCGGGACACGGCGAGCTCGATGGCCAGCGGGATGCCGTCGAGCCGGCGGCACAGGGCGAGCACGTCGGAGCGGTTGTCGTCGCCGACCGTGAACCCGGCCACGGCGGCCGAGGCGCGGTCCGCGAACAGGCGCACCGCGTCGCACTCCTCCCCGTCGCCCGGCGCGGCGACCTCGGGCACGCCCAGCGGGCCGATCGCGAGGACGTGCTCGCCCGGCACGTCGAGGGGCTGCCGGCTGGTGGCCACGATGCGCAGCCGGGGCGCGGCGCGCAGCAGTTCGTCGCAGAGCACCGCGCACGCGTCGACCAGGTGCTCGCACGTGTCGAGCAGCAGCAACAGCTCGCGGTCCTCCAAGTGGTCGGCGACCACCTCGAGCGCGGGCCGCGCCGTCTGCTCGGGCAGGTCGAGCGCGGCGGCCACCGTGTTGGCGAGCAGCTCCGGGTCGCGCAGCGCGGACAGTTCGACCATCTGTACGCCGGACGAGAACGCGTCCCGCGCCTCGTGCGCCGCGCGGACCGCCGTACGGGTCTTGCCCACGCCGCCGGGGCCGGTGAGCGTCACGAGCCGGGCCCGGGTCAACAGCTCGGACACCTGCGCCAGTTCGCGCCGCCGGCCGACGAAACTGGTGGCCTCGGCGGGCAGGTCTCCCGGGGTACGGGGACCGGAACTGCGGTTCATGCGAGGGCACACTCCGTGCGGGCGACGACGGGACCGATCCTTTCCCACGCTATCGGCATCGGGCCCGGTGAAGGAGCTCATCGGGGAGGAACGCGGCCCGTGAGCACGGAAGTCGGGGCCGCGCGGTCACTCCGGCGCGGGCACCATGTCCAGGAACGCGGCCGCGGCGGGGGAGCGGCGCGCCTCGTTCCACACCAGCCGCTCCTCGCGCACCGGTCCGCCGCGCACCGGCACCGCCGTGAGCCCCGGCAGACGCGGGACCAGCCGGGACGGCAGCAGCGAGATGCCGAGCCCGCCGCGCACCAGGTCGGCGAGGAAGCCCAGGAAGCGGGCCTCGAACGCCACTTCGCGGTGCAGCCCGGCCGCCTGGAACGCCTCGTCGGTCTGCGCCCGGGCCGCACTGCCCGCGGGGAAGTCCACGAACGCCTCGTCCGCCAGGCGCTCCAGCGGCAGCACGGTGCCGCGCCGGGTCCGGGCCAGCGGATGCCCGGGCGCTATCACCGCCACGTGGTGGTCGACGGCCAGGGTCCGGCTGCCGAGCCCGGGCCGGTCCGTACGGAACGAGGGCGGCACACCGAGGATCGCGAGGTCCAGGCCGCCCTCGCGCACCGTGTCCACCAGCGACTCGCTCATGCCGTCGATCAGCTTCAGCCTGACCTGCGGATAGCGGTCGTGGAAGGTGCGCATCAGATCCGGCACGTCCAGCGCCGTGACCGTAGAGATCGCGCCGACCGAGAGCCGGCCCCGGATCTCGCCGGTGGCCGCGGCCACCTCGGCGCGCGCACGCTCCGCCGCCTCCAGGGCCTGCCGGGCGGCCGGAAGGAAGGCCTCGCCCGCGGCCGTCAGCCGCACCCGGCGGCTGGTCCGCTCGAAGAGCCGCGTGCCCAACTCCTTCTCCAGCTTGGCGATCTGATGGCTCAGCGCCGACTGCACCACCAGGCACCGCTCGGCGGCCCGGGTGAACCCGCCGGTCTCGGCGACGGCGACGACATAGCGCAACTGTTGTAGCTCCATGGATCCATCGTGATCCGCGATCGTTCGGATGACAAGGATGTGTTGGACTCATAGGTGGGGGGAGGAGCAGTCTTCCTGACATGACACAGACAGAGCTTCGCCCCGCAAGCGCCGCCGGTGCCGCCGGTACGACCGAGCCCCAGAGGACGCACGCCGGACCGCGCCGCAGCCTGCTCCTGCTCATGGCCGTCGCCACCGGCCTGTCCTGCGCCGGGAACTACGTCGCGCAGCCCCTGCTCGACCTCATCTCCCGCGACCTGGGCCTCGGCAGCGTGCTCACGGGCCTCGTCGTCACCGCCGCGCAGGCGGGGTACGCGCTCGGTCTGATGCTGATCATCCCGCTCGGCGACGTGCTCGACCGGCGGCGCCTCGCGGTCACGCTCTTCTCGGCGACCGCCCTCTTCCTCACCGTCTCCGCGCTCGCCCCCAGCGGCCCCGTGCTCCTCGCGAGCACGATCCTGACGGCCCTGACCTCGGTCGGCGCCCAGGTCCTCGTAGCCCACGCCGCCGCCCTCGCCACCGCGGAGACCCGCGGCCGGGCCGTCGCCACCGTGATGTCAGGCGTGCTGCTGGGCGGCCTGCTGGCCCGCACCGCGGCCGGCGGCCTCTCCGGCCTCGGCGGCTGGCGCACCGCGTACTGGGTGCTCGCCGTGCTCATGGCCGCCATGGCCGTCGTCCTGCACCGGTACGTGCCGCGCCTGTTCGACAGCACCGACCTGCGCTACCCGGCCCTGCTCCGCTCCACCCTCGCTCTGCTGCGCGAGGAGCCGGTGCTGCGCCGGCGGGCCCTGCTCGGCGGCCTGTCCTTCGCCTCGTACAGCGTCCAGCTCACCGCCATCACCTTCCTGCTCAGCGGTGCCCCGTACCACTGGTCGGCGCCCGCGATCGGACTGTTCGGACTGATCGGGGCCGTGGGCGTGCTGACCATGACCTTCGCGGCGCGGCTCGCCGACCGCGGCAAGGTCTCCCTGGTCACCGGCACCGCCGTCGCCCTGCTGCTGCTCGGCTGGCCGGCCCTGTACTTCGGCGCCCACTCCCTGATCTGGCTCGTCGTCGGCGTCATCGCCCTGAACATCGGCCAGCAGGCCGTCCTCAACAGCAGCCAGACCGTCATCTACGGACTGCGCCCCGAGGCCCGCAGCCGCGTCAACTCGGCCTTCTCCACGTCCTTCTTCTTCGGCGGCGCGACCGGCTCGGCTCTCGCCGCGGTCGTCTGGGCGGCGGCCGGCTGGACCGGCATCACGGCCCTCGGCGCGGGGCTCGCCGCCCTCGGCCTGGTCGTGTGGCTCACGGGGCGTGACCACTGACCGCACGGCGGGGGGTGACGGCGAGCGGGCCGGAGTCAGGCTTCGAACTGACTCCGGCCCGTCGTCTGTTCGTAGAGCACCTTCGCCGCCTGCTTCGCCGACGACTGCCACAGGGTCGTCACCGGCTCCCAGACCCGCACCCCGGCCGGCGCCCCGAGCGTCAGCGCCTGGAAGCGGCTGCCGTCGTGCTCCGGCACGGCGGTCACCGTCACGTACATGACCGTCCGCACCTCCTGCTCGGCGTCGTCCGAGTCGGACACCGAGCGGACCTCCGCGTACACGGTGGCGTGCGCGGCGAGCGTGCGTCCCGCGTGCGGCACGGCGGGCAGCGGCAGCGCCGCCCCGTCGAGATCCCCGTACGTGACCGTGGGGACGCGGTCGACCAGGCAGGGCTTGCCCGAATCGTTGCGCAGCCGGAGCTTGAGCACGTCGCCGTCGTCGTCGGACGGGTCGGCCCGCAGCGTCAGATCCTTCTCGGCGCAGCGCGGGAGGTCCGCGGCGGGCGCGGCGCGCGTCGAGGCCGTGGCGGCCGGGACGGTGAGAGCGGCCAGGGCGAGGGCGGCCGTGGTGGCCGCCGTGAGGTGACGAGCGCGCATCGGCAGATCCAGTCCGTCGTCGGTCGTGCTTCTTGCGGGCCGTGGATCGCGTCCCGCAAGGGGGTCGCAATACGGACATATGAGCCTATCCTGGAAGTGCGGCTCGTGTACGACGGCGTAGTTCCGATCATGGACCTCCAGATCGCGGACCACGCCCTCCTCGGGGACCTGGAGACCGCCGCGCTGGTCGGCGGCGACGGGTCCGTCGACTGGCTCTGCCTGCCCCGCTTCGACTCGCCCGCCGCCTGCGCCGCGCTCCTCGGCACCCCGGACCACGGCGTGTGGCGGCTGGCTCCCGCCGACCCGCACGCCCGCGCGGAGCGCGCCTACCGGCCCGACACCCTCGTCCTCGACACGGTCTGGCGGACCCCCGACGGCGCCGTGCGGATCACCGACTTCATGCCCCCGCGCGCCACCCGCCCCTGCCTCGTCCGCTGCGTCGAAGGACTCACCGGCACCGTGCCCGTGCACGGACTGCTGCGGCTCCGCTTCCACCAAGGACGCGTCGTCCCCTGGATGCTGCGCCAGGCCCCCTGCACCGTCGCCCTCGCCGGACCCGACGCCGTCTGGGTCCGCGCCGACGGCCCCGTCCGCGAGACCCCCGACCCGGACGGCGCCACCCTCGGCTTCGACGCCGCCCTCGCACCGGGCCAGCGCTGCGCCGTCACCCTCGTCTGGGCCCCCTCGCACCTGACCGAACCCCCGCCCGAGCTCGCCGTGCCCGCCCGCACCCAGCTCAAGGAGACCCTCGCCTTCTGGCGCCGCTGGGCCGCCCACTGCGCCTACGACGGCCCCTGGCGCCCCGCCGTCCTGCGCTCCCTGATCACCTGGAAGGCGCTCACCCACGCCCCCACCGGCGCCGTCCTCGCCGCCCCCACCACCTCCCTGCCGCACGGCCCCGACGGCGCCCACGACGGCGACGGCCGCGTCTGCCGCCTCGACGGCCTGCGCCCCGACCTCGCCACCCTGATCCGCTGCGGCCTGCGCGCCGAGGCCGCCCACCGCGTCGACTGGCTCCTGCGCACCACCGCGGGCGACCCCGCCGCGCTCCAGGACGTCTACGGGCCCGCGGGAGAGCGCCGGCTGCGCAGCGTCGCCGCGCCCTGGTTCCCCGGGCGCCCGCCGGAGCGCCCCGTCCGCTTCGGCACCGACCCCGCCGGCGCACTGCGCACGGCCGCGCACGGCGAGGTCCTCGACGCCCTGCACCTCGCCCTGTGCGCGGGCCTGACCGGCGGCCTCGACTCCGGGCGGCTCGCGGCCGAGCTGACCCGGCACGCCGGACTCCTGTGGACCGCCGCGCCCCCGCCGGGCCCCGCCGACCTCATGACGTGGGTGGCCCTCGACCGGGGCCTGCGCATCGCGGGCCGGCTCGGCCGCGGCACCGACGCGGGCAGCGCCGTCCTGCGCGACACGATCCGGCGCCGCCTCGTCGAGGCACCCCTGCTGCCGCCCCGGACCGCCCTGTCGATGCCCGAGGCCGGACTGCTGCCCGCCGCCGACCCCCGGGTGCGCCGCGCCCTCGCCACCGCGCACGACGACCCCGCCCCCACCGTCACCGACGGACTGCTGCGGGTCCGCGTCCTCGCCGGCGCCGGACACCGGACCGCGGCGCTGGCCTCGTTCGAGCGGATCCTGGCCGCCCGCAACGACGTGGGCCTGTTCGCCGAACGCTGGGACCCCGGCACCGGCAGCCCCCTCGGCAACGCCCCGAGCGCCGCCGCCCATCTCGCGCTCGTCGGCACCGCCCTGGCGCTGTCCGGCCCCGCCCCGGCGGCTCAGGGCCGGCGCCCGGGCGCCGGGCCGTCGAGCAGCGCGGCGGCCTGATCCGGCACCAGCGGCCGCGCGAAGAGGAAGCCCTGCCCGAACCGGCAGTCCATGGAGGTCAGCAGCGCCCACTGCTCCGGCGTCTCGATGCCCTCCGCGATGACGTCGAGACCGAGCGTGCGCGCGATCCGTACGATGCCCTCCACCAGGGCGAACTGCCGCGTGTCCACGGTGATGTCGTCGACATAGGACTTGTCGATCTTCAGGACGTCGACGGGGAACTCCCGCAGATAGCGCAGCCCCGAGAAGCCCGTGCCGAAGTCGTCCACCGCGATCCGCACCCCGAGGTCCTTCACCCGCTGGACCACCGCGTCGATCTGCTTGTCCCGCCGCATCAACACGGTCTCCGTCAGCTCCAGTTGGAGCGACCCGGGCCGCAGCCCCGGCGTGTCGAGCGCCGCCCGCACCTGGTCCAAGAAGTCCGCCTCGCGGAACTGCCGCGCCGACACGTTCACGCTGATGTACGGGGCCGGCCCCGAGGTCGTCGCCTGCAACCGGGCCGCGCCCGCCGCCGCGTTGCGCAGCACCCACGCGCCCAGCGAAGCGATCTGCCCGGTCTCCTCGGCCAGGGCGACGAACTGCTCCGTGGGCACCGTGCCGCGCGGATCATCCGGCCAGCGCAACAGCGCCTCGAATCCGACCACCTCCTCCGTCGCCAGGTCCACCACCGGCT
Organism: Streptomyces sp. NPDC059524; assembly: GCF_042749255.1. Classification (NCBI taxonomy): domain Bacteria; kingdom Bacillati; phylum Actinomycetota; class Actinomycetes; order Kitasatosporales; family Streptomycetaceae; genus Streptomyces; species Streptomyces sp. NPDC059524. The sequence continues at coordinate 15,106 of NZ_JBHYTK010000119.1, forward strand.
GGTAGCGCAGCGCGAACCCGCCGTTGCCGACGATCGCGTCCATCCGCTCCTGCAGCTCGTGCCGGCGCACCACACGGTCGTGCAGCGGCGGCCGGAAGCGGCGCCACTGCCGCTTGCCCGCCGCCTTCGCCGCGTACAGCGCCAGGTCGGCGTGCTGCAGCAGCTCGTCCGCGTTCGCACTGTCCAGGGCCGTCGCCACGCCGACGCTCGCCGACACGCTCACCGAGTCCTCCAGGAGCCGTACCGGACGGCTGAGCGTCTGCAGGATCTGGGCGGCGAGCAGCTCCGCGTCGACCGGCTCACGGGCGTCCTCCATCAGCACCGCGAACTCGTCGCCGCCCAGCCGGGCCGCCGTGTCCGTGCGCCGCAGCGTGCCCGACAGCCGCTCGCCGACCGCCATCAGGAGCAGATCGCCCGCCGGATGCCCGAGCGTGTCGTTGACCATCTTGAAGTCGTCGAGGTCGATGAAGAGCAGGCAGGTCAGCGCCGGTTCGCGACGGCCGCGCAGCAGCGCGCGCTCCACCCGCTCCAGCAGCAGCGTGCGGTTCGGCAGACCCGTCAGCGCGTCGTGGAAGGCACGCTGCGTCAGCTCCTGCTCCAGCTGACGCTGCTCCGTCACGTCGCGCAGCGTCACGACGATGCCCGCCACCGTCGGATCGCCGCGCAGGTCGCTGCACCGCACCTCGACCTCGGTGCGCCCGCTGTCCCGGGTCACCCACCAGTGGTCGTGCGTCTCCGGCGCCCCCTCGGCCCGCAGCGCGTCCAGCGCCTGCCGTGCCCGCTCCCGGTCGCGCCGGCCCACCAGGTCGGGCAGCACGGAGCCGGTCGGCTCCGTCCCGCCGAACACGGCCCGCGCCGACGGGCTCGCGTACCGGACCGTGTTGTCGTCGTCGACGATGAGGATCACGTCCGACGCGTTGCTGACCAGCGTCCGGAAGTACGCCTCGCTCTCCCTGCGGCTGATCTCCTCGCGCAGGCCGATCCGCTCCATCGCGAGCCCCGCGTGCGCGGCGAGGCTCTCCAGCGGCCCCCGGATCTCGGTGAGCCGCTTGAGGGGCCCCGCCGCGACCAGCAGGCCCGGCAGATCACCGCCGGGCGGCCGGTCCGGCGGCACCATCGGACAGGCCAGGGCGGTGTCCAGGCCCCGCAGCCGGGCGGCGGCCGCGGGGCCGAGATCCGCCACGGACACGACGCGGGTCGCCGCGGGCCAGGAGTCGGGACCGGCGTCCGGCACCGCCGGCACGAGCGCCGAGGCGTGCGCGGCGTCCGGCCCGAACAGCGTGCTCACCGCACGGTCGCAGGCCGCCTCGATGTCCTGCGGGCGCTGCGCCGCCACCAGTGCCGCCGTCGCCGTCCGCAGCGTCTGCTCACGCGCCACCGCCGTCCGGTGCGCCACGACCATGCCGCCGAGCCGCAGCAGCACGAGCAGGAACATCAGGCCGCTGAACGCCGCGATCGCCGCGCCGTCCCGCGTCCCCCCGGACAGCGCCTCGTGCAGCAGGACCACGGGAGCGCTGAGCGTCGCGAGCCCCAGCATCACCAGGCGCGGCCGGGCCGGCAGCAGCGACGGCTCGCGCGGGCGCAGCGCCGTCAGCTCCGCCATCGACGGGTGCAGCGCGGCGAGCGCCCACGCGGCGTGGAACACGATCCAGCCCACGTCGAGCGCCGTGCCCGCCTCCCAGGCGCCGTTCAGCCGCAGGATGCCGTACGTGACGTCGACGCCGAGCAGCGCCAGGGTCCCGACGAGGAGCAGTTGCAGCGACCGGTTGCCCCGCGCCCCCGGCCCCGCGGCGACCAGACGCGCGAGCAGGAGGAGCACGAGCACATCGCCCAGCGGATACGCGAGACTCACCGCGCGCTGCACCCAGGTCATGTTCTCGGTCCGCGTCAGCGGCTGGACGAGGAACACCCACACCGGCAGCGCGAGCCCCGCCGTGAGCAGCAACGCGTCGAGCAGCGCGGGCAGATCGTGCCCCGCCCACCGGTAGCGCGCCAGCCCGTACAGGCCGAGCGCGAGCAACGGATACGTCAGCAGGTAGAAGGCGTCCGAGGGGGACGGGAAGGGCACGGTCGCGTCGAGGTACTGGACGAGGACGCTGTAGTACGTGTCGCCGGCGGTGAACGTGAGGAGCGCCCCCGCCAGCACGTACCAGGGCCAGCGGTGCGCGGGACGGTGCATGCGGACCCCGAGGAGGACCGCGCCGGCGGAGGAGAGGCCGATCGCCGCCCACACGGGCGTGTACGCGGCCGGAACGGTCAGGTACACGATGGTGGCGGCCACCGCGAAGGCGGTGTAGAAGGCCATCAGCCGATGAGCTCGCAGCACTGGATACACGCCTCCCCGCGTCGGGGACACCGGGTTGCGTTCACGCAGTCGATCCTGGGCCTCGCTCCGATTCGATCGTAGGCACGGGCCCGCGCGGCCTGCATCTCAGCGCGGCACGACCGCTCCGACCTGCGGTCCTCCGCTCGGCGTGCGCCCGAAGTAGTCGGCGTCGCCGGGCTGCGGGGCGCCCGCGGGCAGCGGCAGCGCGAGGCCTTCTCCGGCGAGCGAGGTGCAGGTCGGTGTCGCCAGGTCGGCGTCCGCGACGGACCGGATCCGGGGGAGGGGGCCGCCCTTCAGGCACGGGTCGACGGTGAGTCCGGTGGGGTGTCCGTCGACGCTCTCCTGGCCGTCGGCTGCGCGCCAGGAGGCCAGGGAGTCGTACGTGTGCTCGCCCCAGCGGACCTGCCACGTGCCGTGTGCCGCGCGGTAGGCGTTGCCCTGCAGTACGACGTTCGCGGGCTTCAGACCGGCGTCGGCGAGCACGAGCGGCACGTCTCCCGTGACGAACAGGTTGTCGCGGACCACGACGTCACGCTCGCCCGCCTGCAGCCGCAGCGCGGCTCCCGGCCCCTCGGGGGACCGCGACACGATCACGGTGTTGCGGACGATCGCCAGGTCCTGGACGTCCTTGCCGTACACGGCGATCGATCCGTGCCGCGGAAGCCCGCGCCCGTCGTCGGCGCTGATGTTGTCGCTGATCGTGTTGCGGGCCGAACCACCGTTCTGCCAGCGCTGATACGCGTAGAAGCCGGGGCCGTCGTTCCCGAAGGACAGATTGCGGCGCAGCGCCGACTCCGTCACGTTCGAGTCGAGGCCGAAGCCGGCGCCGTCGACGGTCGAACCGGTGTGGTTGCGGTAGGCGGCGCTGTGCTCGACGACCACCCGCGTCGAGTCGTAGGCCCACACGCCGACCGGGCCCTCGGGCGCGTCGCTCGCCGCCTCGGTGCCGTTGTCGTGGGCCTCGACGCGGCGCAGCGTCGCGCCGCGCACCGCCCCGACGACGATGCCGTCGCCGGTGTGGCGGTCGTGGGCCCGCGGGTCGCCCGCGTTGTCGTAGGCGGCGACGTCGGTGAGCGTCAGGTCCTCGTGCGCGTACGTCCCGATCTCCGGCTTGAAGTCCGGCCCGTACGACAGGAATCCGGAGTCTTTGTTGCCGTGCAGCCGGGTCCGGTCGACGGTCACGTCGCGGAATCCCACCCCGTGCTGCGAGGCGCCGACCGCGAGTCCGATGCGGAACCCGGACACGTCCACGCCGGAGACATCGATGCCCGAGGGGCGGCCGCCGCTCCCGCGATCGCTGTAGAGCTGCAGCCCGGGGTCGTGCCTGCGGGCCGAGCCCGATCCGCGCAGCACCAGGTCCCGGATCTCCACTCCGCCCGTGTTGTGCACCGTCACCGCCGGATCGGCCGTGGAGGAGAGTGTGGCCCGGCCCGTCCCGTACGAGCCGATGACGGCCGGGCGGCGCGGGTCCCCGGCCTCGTCCGGGCTCACCGTGAGCGTGCCCCGGAAGTGCGCGCCGCCCTTCAGGAGAAGGCGGTCGCCGGGGGCGAGTCCCGTGCGGTCGGCGCGGGCCGGGGTGCGCCATGCCGTCTCCGGCGACGTGCCGGCCGCGCCGTCGTCGCCGTCCGGGGACAGGTAGTACGTGTGCGTGGGCGGCACGTAGTGCGGCGTGGCGGCGCAGCCGGACGCCAGGACGGCCAGTCCCAGAGTCAGTGCCGCGCCGACGCCACGCATCGCGCTCACACCTGCACAGGCTTGCGGCCGGGGTCGGCGGTCGCCGGCCGGTCCGCCGCGCGGGCCCTGGACCACGCCACGGTGCGGCGCAGTCCTTCCTCCAGCGGGACCGTCGGGCTCCAGCCGAGCTCAGCGCGTGCCCGGTCGATGACGGGGCGGCGCCGGCACGGATCGTCCACGGGCAGCGGCCGGTACTCGACCGGCGACGGCGAACCCGTCACCTTCAGCACCAGATCGGCCAGCTCCCGCACCGTGAACTCACCCGGGTTGCCCAGGTTCACCGGGCCCTCGGAACAGCTGTCGAGCATCGCGGTCAGACCGCGTACGAGATCGTCCACGTAACAGAAGCTACGGGTCTGGGAGCCGTCCCCGAAAACGGTGAGGGGCCGTTCGGCGAGGGCCTGGCGCAGGAACGTGGAGACGACGCGGCCGTCGTGCGGGCGCATCCGCGGACCGTACGTGTTGAAGATCCGCACGATGCCCGTGTCGGCGCCGAGCGAGCGGCGGTAGGCCGTCGTCAGCGCCTCCGCGTACCGCTTCGCCTCGTCGTACACGCTGCGCGGGCCCACCGGGTTCACATGGCCCCAGTAGTCCTCCGGCTGCGGGTGCACCTCCGGGTCGCCGTACGCCTCGCTCGTCGACGCCAGCAGGAACCGGGCGCCGCGGCGCAGCGCGAACCGCAGCGCGTTCTCCGTGCCCCGGCTGCCCACCGACAGTGTCTCCAGGGGCAGCCGGTGATAGTCGGGCGGCGAGGCGGGGCTCGCCAGGTGGGCCACCGCGTGCACGGGGCCCGGCACGTCGAACGGCTCGGTCACGTCGCAGGACACGAGCCGGAAGCGCGGCTCGGGCAGCAGATGCGTGACGTTCTTCGGGGCGCCCGTGCAGAAGTTGTCCAGGCACCACACGGTGTCGCCCCGGTACAGCAGGGCCTCGCACAGATGGGAGCCGAGGAAACCGCCGCCTCCCGTGACCACCACTCTCATGACACACCTCCGGTGGCCGGTGCCGGACGGCCGAGTGCGTGGTACGTCCAGCCGCCCGCACCCCACGCCCGCCCGTCCAGGCAGTTGCGGGCGTCGAGGATCAGCGGGGTGCGGACGAGGGGGGGGGCCGCCCCCGCGGCCCCGGGGGGGCCCTGGCGCGCCCGCGCCCGGATGCCTTCGTCGCGCTCGCCCGCGCCCCCCGCCGGGGCC
>NZ_JBHYTK010000119.1:20368-25577 GCF_042749255.1 Streptomyces sp. NPDC059524
TGCGGGCGGTGGGTGGGTTCCGCCCCGCCGCCCTCCCCCCCCCCCCCCCGTCCCCGTCTTTGGGGGGGGTCGTGTTTCTGGGGGGTGGGCACGCCCGCGGCCAGAGCCGCGGGGGACAGGGCGCGGTACTCCGGCCACTGCGTCAGATGCAGTACCAGGTCCGCGCCCTCGCAGGCCTTCGGCACGTCCAGCGCGTACGTCAGCTCGGGGCGCACGGTACGGGCGTTGTCGAGGGCCTGCGGGTCGTGGACGCGCACCGTCGCGCCCTCGGCCGCGGCGGCCGCCGCGACGGTGAGGGCCGGCGAGTCGCGTACGTCGTCGCTGCCGGGCTTGAACGCGGCACCGAGGACGCCTATCCGGCGGCCGGTGAAGTCGCCGCCCAGCAGCGCCCGGGCCCGGTCCACGGTGCGGGTGCGCTGCCGGGTGTTGATCCGGTCGACCTCGTGCAGGAACGCGACGGCGGGACCGGCACCGATCTCCTCGGCCCGGGTCGCGAACGCGCGGATGTCCTTGGGGAAGCAGCTGCCGCCGAAGCCGAGGCCCGGCTCCAGGAAGCGCGGCCCGATCCGGGTGTCCGCGCCCATCGCGCGGGCCAGTACGGTCACATCGGCGCCGGCCGCGTCGCACACCTCGGCCATCGCGTTGACGAAGGAGATCTTCGTGGCGAGGAAGGCGTTCGAGGCGACCTTGACCAGCTCGGCCGTGGCCGTGTCCGCGGAGAACACCGGCACCCCGGCCCGCAGCATCGGCGCGTACACCTCGCGCAGCAGCTCGTCCGCCCACGCCGAGGACGTGCCGAGCACCAGTCGCTCGGGACGCATCGTGTCGGCCACCGCGGCGCCCTCCCGGAGGAACTCCGGGTTCCAGGCCACCTCCGTGCCCGGCGCGAGCTCGGTGAGCCGGCGCTGCAGCCGGGCGGCCGTGCCGACCGGCACCGTCGACTTGCCGACGACCAGGGCGCCCTGCCGCAGCGGCGGCCCGAGCTCCTCGATCACGGCGTCGACGAAGCGCAGGTCGCAGCCCTCGCCGTCGCGGCGCTGCGGAGTGCCCACGCACACGAAGTGCAGGTCGGCGAAGCGTGCCGCCTCGGTGAGCGAGGTGGAGAATCGCAGCCGTCCGGACGCGACGCCGCGCGCGAGCAGCGGGTCGAGGCCTTCTTCGTGCAGCGGGGCACGGCCCGCCGCCAGGGACGCGACCCGCTCGGCGTCGATGTCGATGCCGAGCACCTCGTGCCCGATGTCCGCCATGCACGCCGCGTGCACCGTGCCGACGTATCCCGTGCCGATGACCGTCATCCGCATGGTCCCGCTCCTTCGTACTGCTTGGTGGTGCCCGGCCGCCGGGGCTCGCCCTGGAGGCCGTCGGGATTGAGCTGCTGGAAACGCCAGGCGTCCCGGCACATGTCGGCCAGGTCCCGGGTGGGACGCCAGCCCCAGGCGCGTGCCACCGCGCCCGCGTCCGCCACGAGCGCGGCCACGTCGCCCGCGCGGCGCTCCGTGATCTCGTGGGGGATCGTGCGTCCGCTCGCCCGCTCGAAGGCGGCGAGCACGTCGAGGACCGAACTCCCGTGTCCCCGGCCGAGGTTGAACACCGTCATGCCGGAGCTGTCGGCCAGCCGGTCGAGGGCGACCCGGTGTGCCTCCACGGTGTCCATCACATGCAGGTAGTCGCGGATCGCGGTGCCGTCCGGGGTCGGCCAGTCGGCGCCGAACACCCGCAGCCGGGGCCGTCTGCCGACGCCGACCTGGGCGAGATAGGGGAAGAGGTTGTCCGGGGTGCCGTGCGGGTCCTCGCCGAGCAGGCCGCTGGGGTGCGCGCCCGCCGGGTTGAAGTAGCGCAGGCAGAGCACCGTCCAGCGCGGGTCGGTGCGGCAGACGTCGGCGAGGACCGCCTCGCACAGCGCCTTCGACGACGCGTACGGATTGGTCGGCCGGTGCGGTGTGTCCTCGTCCAGGGGGCCTTCGCCCGCTTCTCCGTACACGGAGCAGGAGGAGGAGAACACCAGGCTGCGCACGCCGTGTTCGGCCATGACGTGCAGCAGCGCCGTGGTTCCGCCGACGTTGACGTCGTAGTAGGTGACGGGCATCCGTGTCGACTCGCCCACGGCCTTGTGCGCGGCGAAGTGCACGACGGCGTCCACTGGGTGACGGTCGAATACGGCCGAGAGGGCGCGCCGATCACGGATGTCCAGTTCATAGACGGCGCCGACGAAGCGGCCGGCGATCCGTTCGACCCGTGCGAACACGCGCGGGCTGCTGTTGGAGTAGTCGTCGACGACGATCACCTCGTAGCCGTGGTCGAGGAGTTCGACACAGGAGTGGCTGCCGATGAAGCCGGCGCCGCCTGTGACGAGGACGGTGGAGGGGGCGCTGGGGCGTTCGGACACGGAGCTCACCAGCCGAGGACGGCGGCCACGTAGGCCGGGTAGAGGACGACGCCGGTCGCGACGGTCAGCACCGCCGGGATCGCCGTCAGAAGGGGGACGCGTGCGGTGGCGAGCACCGTGCGCAGCGGCGCGTCGGCCGTGCGGGCGGTCTCGCGCACGTGGAGCAGCGGAACGGCGATCGCGACCAGCGCGTAGGTCGCGCCCGCGAGCAGGCACAGGAAGACGTAGCCGACGGCGGGGCTCGCCAGCTCGCCGTACACGGCTACCGCGGCGAGTGCGGTGCCGAGAAGGGCGAACGGCACGGTCAGCCGGGCGGGCAGCGGGCGCGGCCCGGTCACGTGCTTGGGCGTGACCTTGAAGGTCACCTGTCGGGGGTGCAGCTTCTGGCGTACGGCGCCGACCAGGCCCGCGATGACGAACGGCCAGCGCGCCAGCGCGAACAGCCAGACCTCCCAGCTCAGCAGCGGGGCTCCGCGCGGCCTCAGCAGGAGGCGCCGGCGCAACAGCCACAGGGTGAGCATCAGCCACAGGGGCATCAGCCAGAAGTGCAGCAGGAACTGGAAGTAGTCGACGTTCATCCATGCGATGCCGGTGATCACGGCGACAGGAGGCAGGACGAGTCCGGCCACGATCATCAGCCCGAGGAGCGGGTAGTAGGCGAGCGCGTACGCGAAGCGCAGCCGCAGGGCGGTGGGCAGCCGGCGCAGATGCCGGGGCAGGAGGCCGAGCAGCATCGTCGTCAGGCTCCGTGACCACTGGTACTCCTGCGTCACCATGTCGGAGAAGGTCAGGGGCCCGTCCCCGTGCGCCTCGGCGTCGATCGCGAACGCCCCCTGCCAGCCCGCCGAGTTGAGCAGGTACGTGGTCGAGAAGTCCTCGGCCAGCTCCGGACCCAGGCCGCCGATGTCGCGCAGGGCGCGGGTCCGCACGGCGTAGTGCGAGCCGATGCACATCGGGGCGAGTCCGTCGCTGTGTCCGAGTTGCACCGCACCGTGCCACACGGCCTCCCGGTGCAGGCGGCCGCGCGCGGACCAGGACGCGGCGCCGTTCGCGTCGCAGACGCTGGGCGCGGCCACGTAGCCGATGGCCGGGTCCGCGAAGGGCCGCACCATCTCGGCGAGATAGCCGGGCTCCGGGACGTGGTCGCAGTCGAGCTGGGAGACGACCGCGTACTCGGCGTAGCCCCAGTGGTCGTAGAAGTAGGCGAGATTGCCTTCCTTGCAGCGGGTGCGGCGCGGCCACGTCCTGCGGTGGTACGAGCCCAGGCCCTGACGCGAGGAGAGACGCACCCCCTGGCGGTGGCACCAGCCGACGATCTCGCGGGTCGGCGCCTCGTCGCACAGCCACACGTCGTAGGGGTGCGGGAAGTGCTGCGCGAGCATCGCCTCGAGGGTGCGGCGTGCGGAAGGCCACGGCTCCGAAGGGGCCCGCGTGACGACGAACGCGACCGGCAGCGAGGGAATCGCGAGCGCCGGGTTCACGCGGCGCAGCCGCAGAGCCGTGGCGAAGAAGTAGGCCGGCAGGCCGGTCAGGTACAGCAGCAGCACGCTGTTCACGATCAGGCCCGCCCAGCTCGCCCGGTGCTCGGGCTGCAGCCACCAGGACCAGAACCAGACCAGGCTCACGGTCCAGCCGGCCGCGATGGCGAGCAGGGCGGCTCGGTCACGGCGGGGGAGGGCGGGCACGAACGTCGTCGGAAGGGCTTCGCGTACCCGGCACGGCCGCCCGAAGAACGGCCCGTCGGGGGCGACCGCCACCACGTTCCCGTCCGAGATGCGCGACAGGTGAGCCGCGACCTCGCACAGGTCCCCGGTGGGGACCATCGCCGGAACCGGCTCGTGGTGCGTCATGGCCGCACCTTCCTGCGCTGTACGCGGACGCCGTATGTTTACGACGTATATGTACGACTTTGCGCCTATGGTGGAGCTGGGTCAAGTGGGGCCCGGGAGAAAATCGGGACCAGGGCGGCACGAGGCCCGGGTGAAGGGAGCGCGTCATGCCGAAGGGCTCCGCACGATCCTCGGACGGCGGGGGAGATCCCCCCGCCCGCCGCGCCTCCGACCGGGGCAAGTACGGCCGCCTGAACCGGGAGCGAGTCCTCGCCGCCGCCCTGGAGGTCGTCGACCGGGACGGGCTGGAGGGGCTGAGCATGCGCGGCCTCGGCGCCGAGTTGGGCGTCGAGGCCATGGCCCTGTACCGCTACGCCGACGGCAAGGGCGCCCTCCTCGACGGACTCGTCGAGGCCTTCTTCGGTGAACTGGAGGCCGTGCTCGACGCCGAACCCGTCCGGCGCGGCTGGCGTGCCGAACTCGACCGGATCGCCCGCGCCGCCCACGCCGTCGCCCTGCGCCACCCCAACGTCGTGCCACTGCTCGCCACCCGCCTGCTCTCCACCCCGCTCGCCCGGCGCCCGCTCGCCGTCCTGCGCGCCGACGAGCGGATCCTCGGGCTGCTCGTCGACGCCGGCTTCGACGGTGCGAAGGCGGTCCGGCTGCACCGCGCCTTCACCGCCTGGCTGCTCGGCTGGCTCATCGTCGAGCTCCGCGCCATGGACGAGGACCCCGACGAACCCGACCCCGCGTTCCGCCTCGGGCTGCACCGCCTCCCGGCCCGCGAGCTGCCCAGGCTGCGCGAACTCGCCCCGCTCATGGCCGAGCGGGAGGGCGAGGACCAGCTGAGCACCGGGCTCGACGCGGTGCTGCGCCGGGTCGCGCGGGAGGAGCCGGAGGCGGCGGCGGCGGCTCGCCGGGCGTCTGGGCCGGGGTGGGGGGATGGTTGGATAATAAACAAAAACACCACCAGCACAGCACGCGAGGGGAAGGA
>NZ_JBHYTK010000120.1:0-18425 GCF_042749255.1 Streptomyces sp. NPDC059524
GTGGCCACCCCTCGCCCCGTTGAGCCCCCTCGTGCGCCCCACGGCTTCGGCCATCGGATGAAACTGTTTGACGAACATGCGTAGGGTGCATTGAGACGTACAGCACAACCGGAGCAGTGGGAGGGAGCGGATGTCATGGACGAGCAGGACAAGTACAACGAGCACGACAAGTACAAGGAGACACTGCGTGTGGGCGCAGCCGTCCGGCGCCGCCGCCGCTCCCTGGAGCTGACCCTCTCCGCCGTCGCCGAGCGCACCGGCCTGTCGGTGCCCTTCCTCAGCCAGGTGGAGAACGAGCGGGCCCGTCCCAGCCGCCGCTCCCTGGAGAAGGTCGCCGACGCCCTCGGCACCACCGCCGTCGAACTCCTCGCCGCCGCCGACCCGGCCCGCACCGTGGACCTGGTCCGCGCCGACGACGCCACCGTCGAGGAGGGCGCCCAGGACACCGTCGTACGGTCCCTCGTGCGCGGGCACCACCAGATGCACGCCCAGGAGTTCGTCGGCGACCACGACCCCGGCCGCGAGTTCCAGCTGCGCAACGACGTGATGCTCTACGTGACCGAGGGCGCCGTCGAGGTCGAGGCGGAGGGCCGCGCCTATCGCCTCGGACGCGGTGACACCCTGTACCTGACCGGTGGCGTACGGCACCGGTGGCGGGCGACCGTGCCGGAGACCCGGGTGCTCGTCGTGGCCGTCGCCGAGCACATCGACGCCGTCGACGAGCCGGGTCCGAAGTAGCCGCCGCCGTGCGGGTCGTGTCGCTGGTCCCGTCGCTGACCGAGGCGATCGCGGTGACGCTGCCGGGCGTCCTCGCCGGAGCGACGGACTGGTGCACGCATCCCGCCGGGCTCGACGTGCCCCGCCTCGGCGGCACCAAGAACCCCGACGTCCCCGCGATCACCGCGCTCGCCCCCGACCTCGTCCTCGCCAACGAGGAGGAGAACCGGGAGCCCGACCTCGCCGCGCTGCGCGCCGCGGGCGTCCCCGTCCTCGTCACCGAGATCCGTACGCTGCCGCAGGCGCTGCGCGAGCTGGACCGCGTCCTGGACGCCTGCGGGGCCCGTTCGCGGCCGCGCTGGCTGGACGACGCCGAGGCCGCCTGGGGCGCTCTGTCGCCGCCCGAGCCCGCGCTGCGGGCCGTCGTGCCGATCTGGCGGCGCCCCTGGATGGTCCTCGGCCGCGACACCTTCGCCGGCGACCTGCTCGCCCGCCTCGGCGTCGCCAACGCGTACGCGGACGCCACCGAGCGCTACCCCCGCGTCCCGCTCGGCGAACTGGAGGCCGTCGAAAAGGACTTGGTCGTGCTGCCCGACGAGCCGTACCGTTTCACGGCCGACGACGGCCCGGAGGCCTTCACCGCCCCCGCCGCCCTCGTCGACGGCCGCAGCCTCACCTGGTACGGGCCCTCACTGGCGACGGCGCCCGAGGTGCTCGGCGCGGCCCTGCGGCGGCCCGTGTCCCGAGGAGAGCGGTGAGCAGACGGCGTTACGTGGCCAGAGGCGTCCCGGGCGGCTACCGGATCTGGGACAACCGCGGACGCCGCTTCTGGGGCGACCTGTACGAACTGTGCCCCGACGACCTGCTCACCGAGCTGAACGGCGCGGCGGACCAGGCCCGGATCACCGCGCTGCTCAAGCGCTACCGGGCCCTGCGGCGCTGAAACAGCCCCGCGCTCAGGCCCGCGCCGGAGCCGGAGCCGCGAGGAGGCGGCCCGAGGCCAGGCCCCGTACCGTCTGCACGGCCGCCACCGCCCAGGCCGCGACGAGGAAGACGTACAGCGCCACCGTCAGCACGTCGAACGCGGCGAGGCCGGTGTGGGCCGCCAGGCTCTCCGCGCCCGTGACACACGTGCCGACGGGGAAGGTGAACGCCCACCACGTCATCGCGAAGCCCATGCCCGCGCGCCGCGCCCGCACCACCATCGCGGCGGCCAGCACCAGCCACAGCAGGGCGAAGCCCATCACGGGCACGCCGTACAGCACGGCGAACGCGCTGAACGCGTGCTCGTACGCGGCGGGGAAGACACCCTGCGCGGCGTCGGCGATCTTGCCGGTGGCGGTCGTCGACTGGCCCAGCGGCCCGAGGACCAGGAACAGGGTGGGGGTCAGCGCCAGTGGCAGCGGCCCGCCCGTGACCAGGCGCGCGAAGATCACGGGGAGCATGACCAGGGTCGCCAGGAGGCTCAGGCCGAACAGGGCGTAGCAGGCCAGCAGCAGCGTCGCCCGGGCCTGCCCCTCGGGCAGATGCGCGGCGAGCAGCGGCCCGCAGGCCGCCGACACCATCGGCGCGACCACGGGCAGCAGCCACACCGGCGACGCCTGCCCCGGCTCGATCCGGTGCCGCACGACCATCAGGTACGGGATCGTGACGGCGGCGGCGAGCCCGATCGCGGTCCCGGCGACGAACAGCACGGTGTCGACCGCGACCGCCGCGCCCGCCCCGATCCAGTCCTGCCCCACGGTCAGCGTGCCCGCGCCCACCGCGAGCAGCGCCATCGACAGACAGCCGTAGAACGGGGCCACCGCCGGGTCGGCGAGATGGGCGCGGGCCTGGTCCCGGTGGTGCGTCCAGTGCGCGGTCCGCGCCGCCAGCAGGGCGAGCAGCATCAGGAACGAGACGGCCCACACCAGCGTGCACGCGGTACGCAGGCCCGGGACGTGACCCGGCAGCGTCGCACCCGCGTTCGCGACGATGGCGGTGCCCATTACGGCGGCGTACCAGTTCGGGCCGAGGTGACGGACGGCGGCGGCGCGGGGGCCGATGACGGTGCGGGGTGCGGGGTGGACGGCGGTGACCATGACTCCACGGTCGCCCGAGGGCCCCCGCCCCACCAGGGACGTTGCCGCTATGACGGCATAAGCTGGATTTATGAGCGAGGAGCGGGGAGCGCGCGAGCGCCAGGCGGGCACGGGGCAGGACACGGCGGGGGAGGCGCCCCCGGGGCTCCTCGCCCACCGCGTCCCCGACCTCGGCGCGCTCGAACTGCTCCTCGCCGTGGCCCGGCTCGGCAGCCTCGGCGCGGCCGCGCGCGAGCTCGGCATCACCCAGCCCGCCGCCAGCAGCCGCATCCGCTCGATGGAGCGCCAGCTGGGGCTCGCCCTCGTCGACCGCTCGCCGCGCGGGTCCCGGCTCACCGAGACCGGCGCCCTCGTCACGGACTGGGCGCGGCGGATCGTCGAGGCGGCCGAGGAGTTCGACGCGGGCGCGCAGGCGCTCCGCGTGCGCCGCGACTCCCGGCTGCGGGTCGCGGCCAGCATGACGATCGCCGAGTACCTGCTGCCGCGCTGGCTGCTCGCCCTGCGGGCCGCCCGCCCCGACACGGCCGTCTCCCTGCTCGCGGGGAACTCGACGGCGGTCGCCGAGCGGCTGCTCGCCGGGGAGGCGGACCTCGGCTTCGTCGAGGGCGTGTCGGTGCCGGCCGGACTGGACTCGGCGATCGTCGCCCACGACCGGCTGATCGTGGTGACGGCCCCGGGCCACCCGTGGTCGCGCCGCCGCAGACCGCTCGCCGCCGAGGAACTGGCCGCGACCCCGCTCATCCTGCGCGAGGAGGGCTCCGGCACCCGTCAGGTCCTGGACGCGGCACTCGGCGGGCTCGCCCGCCCGCTGATCGAGCTGTCCTCCACCACGGCGGTGAAGGCCGCGGCGGTCGGCGGCGCCGGCCCTTCGGTCCTCAGCGAACTCGCCGTCGGCGAGGAGCTGGCGTCCCGCCGTCTGGTCCGCGTCCCTCTGGAAGGCGCGACCTTGACCCGCTCACTGCGCGCGGTCTGGCCGACGGGCCACCCGCCGGTCGGCCCGGCCCGCGAACTGCTCGGCCTGACCCGCTCGAACGCCTGAGACCCGCCGGGCGCGGAGGCCGGTGCGGACGTCTTGCAACGGCCGGTGCGGACGCGCGGTCGGGCTCACCGCGTGCCTGCGGATCCGCCCCGCGCACCGGGATCGGTCCCCGACCCGTCCGGGCCTGACCCCTGCCGGCGCCCCAGGCCCTCGGGGGTCGGCGTCAGAAGCCGTGTGGGGCCGAGGCCGCGCGGACCAGTCCCTCGGTGACCCGGGAGTCCTCGCCCATCTCCGGGTGCCACTGCACGCCGATCACCCAGGACATGCCGGGCAGTTCGACGGCCTCCACCGTTCCGTCCGCCGCGTGCGCCGAGGCCACCAGACCCCGGCCCAGGCGGTCCACGGCCTGGTGGTGGTAGGTCGGGACCTCGGTCGGCTCGGGCACCAGCTCGCCGAACCGCGTGCCCGGCACCGAGGTCACCGTGTGCCGGCCGAACACGCCGGTCTCCTTCACATGCCCCTCGATGTGCTGCGTCAGCGTCCCGCCGAGCGCCACGTTCAGCAGCTGCATGCCCCGGCAGATCCCGAGCAGCGGCGTTCCGGAGGTCAACGCGGCCCGGATCAGCGCCAGTTCCCACGCGTCCCGCTCCGGCGCGGCCGGCCCCGTACGCGGATCACGGGCGGCCCCGTACTCGCCGGGCTCGACATCCGGCCCGCCCGCGACCACCAGTCCGTCGAGGCGGGCCACCACCGAGGGCGCGTGCCCGGGATCGTCCGGCGGGACCATGGCGGCCAGACCGCCGGAGCGCTGCACGATCTGCGGATAGCCGGCCGGGAGCAGCGCCGCGGGCAGCTCCCACACGCCCCAACTGGCCTTGTTCTCCAGATAGGTGCTGATGCCGATCAGCGGCCTGCTCACCATCGTGCTGTGCTCCCCGGTCGGTCGGTCGCCGCGCCCTTGAACTGCCGTGCTCTCGAAGTGCCGTGTGCGCTTGAAGTGCGTTTTCCTGCGTGTCAGGGGCCGAGGGTACGAGATCGCCGTACGGGGCGCGGTCGCGTTCAGCATGCGGTCACCGCGCCCGTCGGGCAATGGCCTGAACGCGTACCTTTGCCGCCGGTCAGGGCGGACTCCGGCTCAGGTCAGGAATCCGCGCAGGAGCGCGGCCGTGCCGGCGCAGTGCTCGCGCATCATCTCCCGCGCGCCGTCCGCGTCCCCGTCGAGCACCGCCTCCACCAGGGCCGTGTGCTGGCGCTGCGAGTGCTCCAGGTTCCGTACCAGCAGGGGGATGCAGTCGAGCAGGTCGTTGATCCCGGCGCGGACCGCCGCGTACTGCGCGGCCAGGGACGGGGACCCGGACAGCTCCGCGAGGGTGAGATGCAGGAGGGTGTCGCGGCGCCGGTACTCGGCCAGCGGGGCGTCGTGGGTGCCGGCGAGCGCCGCCCGCAGCCGGTCCGCCTGCTCCGCGCCGAGCCCGTGCGCCGCGCACAGCCCGGCCGCCCCGACCTCCAGGACCTCGCGGAAGCGCAGCGCGTCCTCCACGTCGACGCCCTCGACCCGGCGCCGCAGCTCGCTCTCGCCCGCCGCCTCCGGCCGGGGCCGCACGAACGTGCCGCCGTAGCGCCCGCGCCGCGACTCGACCAGACCCTGGTCCTGCAGCACCTTCAGGACCTCGCGCAGCGTCACCCGGCTGATCCCGAGCCGCTCCGCCAACTCCCGCTCGGCGGGCAGTCGTTCACCTCCCGGCACCAGGCCGAGCCGGACGACCTGGAGGATCTGCTCCAGGGCCTCCTCGAACCCGTTCCCCGCGCGCACCGGCCGCAGCACCGCGGCGTACGACCTGTCGAGCGACATGTGGACGGGTCCCCTTCCCAGCAATGGTTGCGCGCAATACCTTATGACTCCCGGCCGTCCAGAAGCATCCCCGAGGAGGCTTTCACCGTGGCAGACCGCACACCCCCGCTGACCGTCGAGGAGCTGCACGCCCTGGTCGCGAGCGGCGAGATCGACACGGTCGTCCTGGCCTTCCCCGACATGCAGGGCCGGCTCCAGGGCAAGCGGTTCGCCGCCCGCTTCTTCCTCGACGAGGTCCTCCACCACGGCACCGAGGGCTGCAACTACCTGCTGGCCGTCGACACCGAGATGAACACCGTCGACGGATTCGCGATGTCCTCCTGGGACCGCGGCTACGGCGACTTCGCGATGCACCCCGACCTGAGCACCCTGCGCCGCGTCCCCTGGAACGAGGGCACGGCCCTGCTCGTCGCCGACCTCGCCTGGGAGGACGGCTCGCCCGTCGTCGCCGCGCCCCGGCAGATCCTGCGCCGCCAGCTCGACCGGCTCGCGGAGCTCGGCCTGACCGCCCAGGTCGGCACCGAGCTGGAGTTCATCGTCTTCAAGGACACCTACGAACAGGCCTGGGACGCGAACTACCGCGGCCTGACCCCGGCCAACCAGTACAACATCGACTACTCCGTCCTCGGCACCGGCCGCATCGAACCCCTGCTGCGCCGCATCCGCAACGAGATGGCGGGCGCGGGCCTCACCGTCGAGTCCGCCAAGGGCGAGTGCAACCCGGGCCAGCACGAGATCGCCTTCCGCTACGACGAGGCCCTCGTCACCTCTGACCAGCACGCGATCTACAAGACGGGCGCCAAGGAGATCGCCGCGCAGGAAGGCGCCTCGCTCACCTTCATGGCGAAGTACAACGAGCGCGAGGGCAACTCCTGCCACATCCACTTCTCGCTCACCGACGCCGACGGCGCCCCCGCCTTCGCGGGCGACGACCCCGACGGCATGAGCCCGCTCATGCGGCACTTCCTCGCGGGCCAGCTCGCCGCCCTGCGCGACTTCTCCCTCCTGTACGCCCCGAACATCAACTCGTACAAGCGGTTCCAGCCCGGCTCCTTCGCGCCGACCGCCGTCGCCTGGGGCCACGACAACCGGACCTGCGCGCTGCGCGTCGTCGGCCACGGCCGCTCGCTCCGCTTCGAGAACCGTCTGCCCGGCGGCGACGTCAACCCGCACCTCGCCGTCGCGGGCCTGATCGCCGCGGGGCTGCACGGCGTGGAGCAGGGCCTCGAACTGCCCGAAGCCTGCCCGGGCAACGCCTACGCGGCCGCCTACGAGCACGTCCCCACCACGCTGCGCGAGGCCGCCGAACTGTGGGCCAACAGCCCCGTCGCGAAGGCCGCCTTCGGCGACGAGGTCGTCGCCCACTACCTGAACGCGGCGCGGGTCGAACTCGACGCGTACGACGCCGCCGTCACCGACTGGGAGCTCCGCCGAGGATTCGAGAGGCTGTGACCTTGCCCGACCGATGCGTCGACACGACCACCCTGACCGTCCTGAACCCCGCCACCGAAGACGTGGTCGCCACCGTCCCCGCCGCCGACGCGGCCGACACCGACCGGGCCGTGCGCCGCGCCGTCACCGCCCAGCGCGCCTGGGCCGCGGCGGCCCCCGCCGATCGCGCCCGCCTCCTGCGGCGCTTCGCCGACACCGTCGACGCCCACCTCGAGGAACTCGCGCAACTGGAGGTCCGCGAGGCCGGGCACCTGGTCGGCAACGCCCGCTGGGAAGCCGGCAACGTCCGCGACCTGCTGCTCTACGCGGCCGGCGGCGCCGAACGCCTCAACGGCGCACAGATCCCCGCCCCCGGCGGCTGGAACATCACCTTCCACGAACCGCTCGGCGTCGTCGGCGTCATCGCCCCCTGGAACTTCCCCATGCCGATCGCCGCCTGGGGCACCGCCCCCGCCCTCGCGGCCGGCAACGCGGTCGTCCTCAAACCGGCCGAGACCACCCCGCTCACCGCCCTGCGCCTGGCCGAACTCGCCCTGGACGCCGGACTGCCCGAGCACGTGTTCCAGGTGCTCCCCGGCCACGGGAGCGTCACGGGCCGCGCCCTCGTCGACCACCCCGACGTCGCGAAGGTCGTCTTCACCGGCTCGACCCGCACCGGCCGCGAGGTCATGGAGCGCTGCGCCGCGCGCGTCAAGCCGGTCACCCTCGAACTCGGCGGCAAGAGCCCCAACGTCGTCTTCGCCGACGCCGACCTCGGCCGCGCCCTCGACCCCTTCTCCTTCCTCGACAACTCCGGCCAGGACTGCTGCGCCCGCACCCGGATCCTCGTCCAGGAATCCGTCTACGAGGAGGCCGTCGCCCGCCTCACGGACGCGATCGGCGCCGTCGTCGTCGGCGACCCGCTCGACGAGAAGACGCAGATGGGCCCGCTCATCTCACGCCGACAGCTGGACCGCGTACGGCACTTCGTGAAGGACGACGCCCCCGGCCCGCGCGGCACCGCGCCCACCGGCCCCGGCTTCTGGTTCCCGCCGACCGTCCTCACCGGCGAGGCGGCCGACTCCCGGGCCGCCGTCGAGGAGATCTTCGGACCCGTCGCCGTCCTGCTGCCGTTCACCGACGAGGCCGACGCCGTCCGCCTCGCCGACGCCACGCCGTACGGCCTGTCCGGCTCCATCTGGACCCGGGACGTGGGCCGCGCCCTGCGCGTCAGTGCCGCCGTCCGCGCCGGGAACCTGTCCGTCAACTCCCACTCCAGCGTCCGCTACTGGACCCCGTTCGGCGGCTTCAAACAGTCCGGCCTCGGCCGCGAACTCGGCCCCGACGCCCTGACCGCCTTCACCGAGACCAAGAACGTCTTCCTCAGCACGGAGGCCTGATCACCCCATGACCAAGGACATCGTCTGCCGCCGTCTCGTCGGCCGCACCGCCGTCATCACCGGAGCCGGCAGCGGCATCGGCCTCGCCACCGCCCGCCGCCTCGCCTCCGAAGGCGCCCATGTCGTCTGCGGCGACATCGACGCCGCCGCCGGAAAGAGCGCGGCCGACGCCGTCGGCGGCACCTTCGTCCAGGTCGACGTCACCGACGCGGAACAGGTCGAGGCCCTGTTCCGCACCGCGTACGAGACCTACGGCTCCGTCGACATCGCCTTCAACAACGCCGGCATCTCGCCCCCCGACGACGACTCCATCCTCGACACCGGCCTGGAGGCCTGGAAGCGCGTCCAGGAGGTCAACCTCACCTCCGTCTACCTGTGCTGCAAGGCCGCCATCCCCTACATGCGGGAACAGGGCAGGGGCTCCATCATCAACACGGCCAGCTTCGTGGCCCGGATGGGCGCCGCCACCTCCCAGATCTCCTACACCGCGTCCAAGGGCGGCGTCCTCGCCATGTCCCGCGAGCTCGGCGTCCAGTTCGCCCGCGAGGGCATCCGGGTCAACGCCCTGTGCCCCGGACCGGTCAACACCCCGCTCCTCCAGGAGCTGTTCGCCAAGGACCCCGAGCGCGCCGCACGCCGCCTCGTGCACATCCCGGTGGGCCGCTTCGCCGAGGCCGACGAGATCGCGGCCGCCGTCGCCTTCCTCGCCAGCGACGACTCCTCCTTCGTCAACGCCACCGACTTCCTGGTCGACGGCGGCATCTCCGGCGCCTACGTGACGCCCCTCTAGAGCCTTCGCAACACGCTCCGTGCGCCCCCTCAACAGGCCGCGGAGGTTGATGTACGGTCCACTCGCATGCGTAACAGACATGTTGCCGCGTGGACTTCGGCCGCGGCCGCCGCACTCATGGCGGCCGCGACCCTGACCACCCCCGCGGCCGCCGCCACGTCCGCACCCACCACCCCCACGACCGCCCGGCACTGCCCGCAGCTGTCGCAGGAGCTCCCCTGGTACGGGGACAACCGGGCGAAGCTCCAGCGCGTGATCGACGAGCGCGGCACCTGCGCGGGCCACCGCGGCCCACGCCCCGTCGCCGCGTTCGACTGGGACAACACCGTCTCCAAGAACGACGTCACCGACGCGACCATCGCCTGGTCGCTGAAGCACGACAAGATCCTGCGCCCCGGCCGCTGGAAGGACACCAGCCGCTGGATGACCGACGAGGCCGACCGCGCGCTCACCGCCGCCTGCGGCACCGCCGTCCCCGTCGGCGCCCCGCTGCCCACCTCCACCGACACCGACTGCACGGACGAGATCTTCAACATCCGTGAGTCGGGGAAGACGATGAGCGGCGCCGCCGCCTTCGCCGGAGAGTGGAACCACCGCCGCACCGTGCCCCAGTACGCCTGGGTCCCGCAGCTCTTCGCCGGACACACCGTCCCCGAGCTCGAGTCCTACGCGGCCGCCGCCCGTGAGGAGGCCCTCGCCGCACCCGTCGGCGCCACCCAGAAGCTCGGCACCCACACCATCCCCGGCTACGTCCGCTACTACGAGCAGCAGCGCGACCTCATCCGCACGCTCCAGCGCGCCGGGTTCGACGTGTACATCGTCTCCGCCGGCTCCGAACCGGTCACCGAGGTGTGGTCGAAGGGCGTCGGCATCGACCGCGCGCACACCATCGCCATCCGCTCCGTCCTCGACGAGCGCGGCCGCATCACCCCGTACAACGAGGGCTGCGGCGGCGTCCCGATCAACAAGGGCGAGGCCATCCCGTACATCGACGGCAAGCGCTGCTGGATCAACCAGGACATCTTCCACATCAAGGGGAAGGCCGCCTGGGAGAAGCAGCGCTGGGGCAAGCGCATCGCCCTCGGCGGCGGCGACGCCGACACCGACGTCACCTTCGTCGGCGACGCCACCGGCGCGCACCTCGTCCTGAACCGGAACAAGAACGAGATCATGTGCCGCGCCTACGACAACGCCGACGGACGCTGGGTCGCCAACCCGATGTTCATCGAGCCGCTGCCGCGCAAGTCCGGCACCTACCCTTGCTCCACGGCGGCCTGGAACCGTCCCGAGGGCGGCTTCGGCCCGCTCCTGCGCGAGGACGGCACGACGGTGCCGGATCAGGCCGACTCCGCGTACTGAGGGGTGACGGAGTACTGATCATCAAGGCGGCACTTTAGAGTGCCGGGATGAGCATGACGCCGCCGCCGGGCTGGTACCCGGATCCCAAGGCCCCGTCCACCGAGCGCTGGTGGGACGGGGCCGCGTGGACCCAGCACCGCAGGCAGCCGGCCCCACAGGGGCCGCCGCCGTCCCCGCCCGCACCCGTGGGGCCGCCGTCCTCCGGCGGCGGGCGCGGCAAGCTCGTGGCCGTGATCGCCGCCGGGGTCGCCCTCGTCACCGCGATCGTCGCCGGCGGCATCGTCGCCCTCGGAGGCGACGAGGAGGACCCCAAGACCCGTACGGCCCCCTCGTCCGCGCAGCCCTCCGCGCCGCCGCAGTCCTCCGAGGCCGCGAGCAGCGCCCCGGCGCCCTCGCCCAGTGAGGACCCCTCACGCGTCACCGACGAGCTCAACGGCATCACGCTGCCCGTCCTCGACGGCTGGCAGAAGGCCGAGTACGTCGCCGACGACTACACGTTCATCACCACGCCGGACACCTACGACTGCCCGTTCGACCAGGGCATGTGCCGCCGCGGCACCGTCTCCACGCACACCGTCACCGGCACCGACGAGACCGACCCCGAGGCCCTCGCCAAGGACGACGTGAAGGACGCCGCCGACCGCGCCTACGACACCGACTCCATCGGGCGGCGCCCCTTCGGCGGCATGACCGGCCACAAGGTCGTGGCGTCCCGGCAGATCGGGGTCGCCGGGCGCGCGGGCTGGCTCGTGCGCTGGAAGGTCACGACCGCCGAGGGCGCCGGAGGCTACGTCCAGTCCGTGGTCTTCCCGTCCAGCTCCGGCTCCGAGGCGCTCGTCGCGGTCCGCTGCACCCTCGACGTCAGCTCCGAGTCCCCGCCGCTCACCGACCTCGACAAGATCGTCAAGGGCATCCGCGCGGTCGACGGCACCGGCGGCGGGGGAGTGGGCAGCACCGTCGGCCCGAGCCGGTAGGCACCCGGAGGGCTACAGGAACGTGTAGCCCTCGCCTCGGTACGTCGGCACCGTCTCCGTCACCGTGTCCCCGGACACCAGGTGCAGCACCTCGAACCGCTCGCACAGCTCACCGGCCTTCGCGTGCCGGAACCACACCTTGTCGCCGATCAGCAGATCGTCGGCCGCCGCGCCGAGCAGCGGCGTCTGCACCTCGCCCGGCCCCTCCTGCGTGTCGTAGCGCAGCCCCTCCGGCAGATACGGCACCGGCAGCCGGTCCGCGCCCGCCGCGCCCGAGGCCGGATAGCCGCCGCCGAGCACGGTCACCACGCCGACCCCGGGCCGGCGCACCACGGGCTGGGCGAACAGCGCGGCGGGACGCGCGCTGAACGACGTGTAGTTGTCGAAGAGCCGCGGCACGTAGAGCCCCGACCCGGCCGCGATCTCCGTCACCGCGTCCTCGGCCGCCGTGTGCTGCACGCTGCCCGTGCCGCCCCCGTTCACGAACTCCAGGTCCGGCACCACCGCGCGCACCGCCCGCACCACCTCGGCCCGGCGCACCACCAGCTCCTTGCGCGCCGCCGCCTGCATCAGCCGGATCGCCCGCGACCGCACCGGCCGCCCCGCGACCGCGTCCCCGACCCCGGCCACGTGACCCTCGTACGCCATCAGGCCGACCAGCCGGAAACCGGGACGCCGGTCCACCGCACGGGCCAGCTCGGCGAGCTGCTCCGGCGTACGCAGCGGAGAGCGCAGCGCGCCGATCCGGACCCGCCCGCCCAGCACCCGCCACGACGTGTCGAGCTCCAGGCACACCCGGATCTCCTCGCGGCCGCCGTCGCGCGCCGCGTCGATCAGCTTCAGCTGCGCCGGGTCGTCGACCATCACCGTGACCGCGGCGGCCAGCTTCGGGTCGTGCGCGAGCTCCGCGAAACCGCTCCGGTCCGCCGACGGGTACGCGAGCAGCACGTCCTCGACGCCGGAGCGCGCGAGCCAGACCGACTCGGCCAGCGTGAACGACATGACCCCGGCGAACCCGTCCTTGGCGAGCACCCGCTCCAGCAGCGCCCGGCACCGTACGGACTTGCTCGCCACCCGGACCGGCTTGCCCGCCGCCCGCCGGACCAGGTCCTCGGCATTGGCGTCGAAGGCGTCCAGGTCGACGATCGCCACGGGGGCGTCGAGATGTGCGGTGGCCCGGTCGAAGCGGGCCCGGTCGGCGGCGCGCGGTGTCATGACCGAAGCCTGCCAGACCTGATTACCGCAGGGTAGAGGGACGATCCGGGCAGATCGGCCGAGCCCGCCGCCTGGGGAACCGCTGACCTGCCCTGGCCCGTTAGAGTGACGCGCACGCAGGCTGACGAAACGGGGAGGCATGAGCACGGAAGCCCGGCGCGTCCCGCCACGCCCTGCCCAACCCCCCGCGACGGTCCCCCCGTTGCCCCCGACGCCCCCACCCCCCACCGCCTCCTCCCGCTTCCCGGACGACGCTCCGAAGCGCCCGGTGACGCCCCCGCCCCCCACCCCGTCCTCCCGCTTCCCGGACGCCCCTCCGCAGCCGGCACCGGGCACGGGCGGCGCGGCCGGGGACGCGACCGGCCGGGACGGCGCCGCGCCCGCTGCCCCCACCCACGGCGCGAAGTCGGTCCCGCTCCCGCCGGAGGCCCCCGCGACCGAGACCACCACCCGCCTGCGCCCGATCCCGCCCCACCCGGGCACCGGCCCGCACACCCCGCCCCCGCCCCGGCGGGCCCCGGGCCGTGTCGATCTCACCCCGGACCCCGCCACCGCGGGCCGCCCCTTCGTCGCCTCGCCACCCCCACCGCCCCAGTACGACGACCGCACCACGCGGCTGCGCCCCCTCGGCCACCTGACCCACCGCATCGCGCCCCGCGCGGCCGCCGCCGCGGCCTGCCTCGTGCTCGGCGTGGGCCTGCTCGGCGGCGCCACCACCGGCTTCCTGCTGACCGGCGAGGACGACAGCCCCGCCGTGTCCGCGCAGACCGCGTACCACGACGCCGCCGCCCTGTGGCACAGCGTCCCCGTCGACCGCCTCTTCCCGCGCACGCTCAAGGGCGAGGGCGCGGGCCCCGGCGGCTCCGACCGCACCTGGACCCGCATCGCCGTCGCCCCCGACAGTGGCTGCGCCAAGGCCCTCGACCCGCTGCTCCACAAGGCCCTGCGCTCCGCCGGCTGCCTGCGCCTGCTGCGCGCCACGTACGTCGACGCCACCCAGAGCAGCGTCACCACGGTCGGCCTGCTCTTCACCAAGGCCGACGCCGAGGCCACCCAGGCGCTGCGCACCCGGTTCACCGAGCAGGGCCTGGACCGCCGCGACGACCTCATGCCCCGCCCCTACGCCGCCGAGGGCACCGCCGCCGCCCGCTTCGGCGACGCCCAGCGCGCCTCCTGGACGATCAACGTCCTGACCGACGCCCCGGTCGTCGTCTACGCCGTCTCCGGCTTCGCCGACGGCCGCACCGTCGCCGACCCGCAGCCCGCCGCCGAGGCCATGAAGCAGGGCGCCACGACCGCCCCCGCCCAGGCCGGACTCGGCCACGAGGCCCAGGGCGTCGCCGACCGGATCGAGCGCGGCCTGCGCAAGGCCGTACAGAAGTCCACGGAGCAGCCGTCATGACCCGCCGCGCCCACCGGATCGCCCTCGTCACCGCCACCGCGGCGACCGTCGCCCTGGTCCCGTCGACCGTCGCGCACGCCGACGCGGTCCGCGCCCAGCAGTGGGGCCTCGCCGCGATGCACACCCAGGAGGCCTGGCGCACCACCAAGGGCAAGGGCATCACGGTCGCCGTCCTCGACACGGGCGTCGACGCCCGCCACCCCGACCTCGAGGGCAACGTCCTCACCGGCAAGGACCTCGTCGGCTTCGGCGCCGAGCGCGGCGACCGCCCCTGGGCCCGCCACGGCACCGCCATAGCCGGCGTCATCGCCGGTCACGGGCACGGCGAGGACGACGGCGACGGTGTCGTCGGTGTCGCCCCCGAGGCGAAGATCCTGCCCGTGCGGGTCATCCTGGAGGACGGCGACCCGGCCCGCGCCAAGGCCCGCGAGACCCGCGGCGATGCCCTCGCCCGGGGCATCCGCTGGGCCGTCGACCACGGCGCCGACGTCATCAACCTCTCCCTGGGCGACGACTCCGACACGGCCCACCCCGAGGCCGACGAGGACGCCGCCGTCCAGTACGCGCTGAAGAAGGGCGTCTCCGTCGTGGCCTCCGCGGGCAACGGCGGCGAGAAGGGCGACCACATCTCCTACCCGGCCGCCTACCCGGGCGTCATCACCGCCACCGCCGTCGACTCCTCCGGCACCCGCGCCTCGTTCTCCACGCGCCGCTGGTACGCCACCGTCGCCGCCCCCGGCCGCAACATCGTCACCGCCGACCCCGACCGCAAGTACTACTCGGCCTGGGGCACGAGTGCCGCCTCCGCGTTCGTCTCGGGCGCCGTCGCCCTGGTCCGCGCCGCACACCCCGGCCTGGACCCCGCCCAGATCAAGAAGCTCCTCGAGGACACCGCCCAGAACCCCCCGGCGGGCGGCCGCGACGACTCGCGCGGCTACGGCCTGGTCGACCCGGCCGCCGCGATCCGCGCCGGCGCGAAGCTCGAACCCAAGGGCCTCACCCCGGCCGGCTACGGCGACCGGTACTTCGGCCCGGGCCCCGACGACCCGGACGACACGGCGAGCACCGCGTGGGCCGGCCCCGTCGCGGGCGGCCTCGGCGTCCTCCTGCTCGGCACGGCCGTCTACCTCTGGCGAGGCCACCGCCTCAACCGCCGCCGCTGACCACGACCCCCACCGCCGCCCGCGCCACCGCCTCCACGAGCGCGACCCCGGCGTCCATGGTCGGGCTCCCGTCCGACAGCACGGCCACCAGAGCGCGCACCCCGTCCGCCCTCACCCGCCCGACGCTGTTCACGACCCACAACCCCGTCGTGCTGCGCGGCAGCCACCCGTTCTTCAGCTCGGCGGCGCCGGCCGCCGACACGCCCCACGCCTGCCCGGCCACGACCCGGGCCATCAACTCCCGGACACAGGACCGCGAAGCGGCGCTCAGGACCAGCCCCTCGCCGACCCCGAACACCTGCCGGAGCAGCGCGAGCTGATCGGCGGCCGTCGTCCGCGTCAGCCCCCACAGCGGCCCGGCCCCGCCCGTCGTCCCGGTCAGCCCCAGCCGCGCGTGCGCCGCGTCCAGCGCCTCCGCCCGCCCCAGGGCGTCCCAGAGCTCGCTCGTCGCCTCGTTGTCACTGCGCTCGATCATCGCGGCGGCCCGCGCCCGCTCCCCGGCGGTCAGCTCGCGCCCCGCGTCCTGCGCGCTCAGCAGCAGCGCGCACAGCACGCCGAGCTTCACGACGCTCGCCGTGTCGTAGGTGCCGCCGTCCGGCGCGTACGCGGCCGATCGGCCGCTCGCCGTGTCGAGCACCGCGACCGACAGGCGCCCGCCGTGCCCCTCGACGACGGGGGCCACGGCTGCGGCGAGGGCGGAGTCCATGGCGCAGACGGTAGCGCCGGCCCGGTGCCAGGGTCCGCCGAGGTGCGGCCGGGACCCGCTCGGTAGGGTCGGTGAACGTGGCGAACAAGAACATTCCCGACCCCGGCTACTCCGACGACGACGGCTCCGCGGACCCGCGTCTCGCCGAGGCCCTGGCCGCCTGGTCGGCCGACCGCAGCGCGCACGGCCCGGTCCTGGCCGCCCTCAAGGACGCCCGGCTGCTCGTGCCCATCGTGGCCGTGCTCGGCGAGGTCGAGGAGGACGAGAACGGGCTCCGCCGCGAGAAGACCAGCGACATGGCCGTCCCGACCCTGAAGGCCGGCGACCGCAAGGCGCTGCCCGCCTTCACCTCGACCGCGTCCCTCGCCCTGTGGGACCCCGCCGCCCGCCCCGTCGCCGTACCGCTGCACCAGGCGCTCCAGGCCGCCGCCCACGAGAAGGCCGACACCGTCGTCATCGACCTCGCCGGCCCGGTCCCGTACGAGCTGACGGGCTCCGCCCTGTACGCCCTCGCCGAGGGACGCACCGACACGGACCCGCTGGCCGACCCGGCGGTCGTGGAGGCGGTGCGCGCCGCGGTCGCCGCCGAGCCCGCGATCGCCCGGGCCCACCTGGGCCCCGGTCCCTCCGCCGGCACCGACGGCACCCTCGCCCTCGTGCTCGACGCGGACGCCGACGTCCAGGCCACCGCCCGCTCGCTCGCCGCGCGCATCGCCGCCGACGAAACACTGAGGGCCCGCCTGGTGGGCGGCCTCGACCTGGCACTGCTGCCGGCCGGGACCGCGCCCTCCGGCGAGCCCTTGTACACGCGCCCCTGAGGAGCGCGCGCCGCTGTCCGCTGTCCGTTATCCGTAGACGGCGCCCGTGTACTTCTCGCCCGGACCCTGGCCCGGCTCGTCCGGCACGATCGAGGCCTCGCGGAAGGCGAGCTGCAGCGACTTCAGGCCGTCCCGCAGCGGAGCCGCGTGGAACGAGCTGATCTCCGTGGCGCTCGCGTCGAGCAGACCGGCGAGAGCGGAGACCAGCTTCCGCGCCTCGTCGAGGTCCTTGTGGGCGTCGCCCTCCTCGGTGAGGCCCAGCTTCACCGCGGCGGCGCTCATCAGGTTCACCGCGACCGTCACGATGACCTCGACGGCGGGCACCTCCGCGATGTCGCGGGTCAGGGCGTCGTAGTCGGGCGTGTCGGGGGCGTCGGGGGCAGCAGCGGGGGTCGCGTCACTCATGGGCTCCACGATATGCGGACCGCGGCCGGCCTCGCGCCGCGCACCCGGTTGGGAGCACCGCCCAAGTGCTGCTAACCTTGTGTGACGACCGGCCGGATGCCCACGTCCTCGCGACCAGGTGACCGGCCCACAAGTGGAGGCTCCGATCTCCCACCTGGCCGCCCTCAGGGCGGCGGGTCACCGGTCAGACGGCCACCATCGTTCCGTACGGACGATGGAGCCGTCCGAACAGCGCCCCGCGGTCCGCCGTGGCGGTGTTCCGGTAAGTCTTGGAGCCCCGCCTGTGTACCGTCCGGGGCATTTTCTGTGTCTCGGCGCGGTTGGTACTTACGTAACAGACGTTACGCGGCGGTCCGCCAGACCGTCGTGTGGTGCTACCGAGGAGGATCCATCAGCGCCGAGCCCCGCATCAACGACCGGATTCGCGTTCCCGAAGTGCGACTTGTCGGTCCCAGCGGCGAGCAGGTCGGGATTGTTCCGCTTGCCAAGGCCCTTGAGCTTGCTCAGGAGTACGACCTCGACCTCGTCGAGGTGGCGGCGAACGCCCGTCCGCCCGTCTGCAAGCTCATGGACTACGGGAAGTTCAAGTACGAGTCGGCCATGAAGGCCCGTGAGGCGCGCAAGAACCAGGCGCACACGGTCATCAAGGAGATGAAGCTCCGGCCGAAGATCGACCCGCACGACTATGACACCAAGAAGGGTCACGTCGTCCGGTTCCTCAAGCAGGGCGACAAGGTCAAGATCACGATCATGTTCCGTGGTCGCGAGCAGTCCCGGCCGGAGCTCGGCTACCGACTGCTGCAGCGCCTCGCGGAGGACGTCCAGGACCTCGGTTTCGTCGAGTCGAACCCGAAGCAGGACGGCCGAAACATGATCATGGTTCTCGGTCCGCACAAGAAGAAGACCGAGGCGATGGCCGAGGCCCGTGAGGCGCAGGCCGCACGCAAGGCCGACGCGAAGGCCAACCCGGGCAAGTCGCAGAACGCGGCTGAGACCGAGGCCCAGGCCGACGTCGAAGCCCCCGCCGAGGCACCTGCCGAGGCATGATCCGCCGGCGCACAGCCCGTGCGCCCCGGATACCAACTGACACAACTGACGTTCCCCCACGGCCGGTCCGGGCCTCTGGCACGGAC
>NZ_JBHYTK010000120.1:18435-24641 GCF_042749255.1 Streptomyces sp. NPDC059524
CTCTCCGCCCGAGGCGGTTCGGTCTCCGCTCCCACCCCCCGCGCCGGGAGCGCCACTGACGAGGAGAGAACGGCGCTATGCCGAAGAACAAGTCGCACAGCGGTGCCAGCAAGCGCTTCAAGATCACCGGCTCCGGCAAGGTGCTCCGTGAGCGCGCCGGCAAGCGCCACCTGCTCGAGCACAAGTCGTCCCGCGTGACGCGTCGCCTCACCGGCAACGCCGAGATGGCCCCGGGCGACGCCGCGAAGATCAAGAAGCTTCTCGGCAAGTGATGCTCGGGTGCTGAGCACCCTGAGCGTCGACTGACCGGGACCTATTCGAATTCGGGTCGGGTGAAGACAACCCCGGCCCCGCTACAAGGAGTTACAAAGTGGCACGCGTCAAGCGCGCGGTGAACGCGCACAAGAAGCGTCGGGCGATCCTCGAGCAGGCCAGCGGTTACCGCGGTCAGCGTTCGCGTCTGTACCGCAAGGCCAAGGAGCAGGTCACCCACTCCCTGGTCTACAACTACAACGACCGCAAGAAGCGCAAGGGCGACTTCCGTCAGCTGTGGATCCAGCGCATCAACGCCGCTGCCCGCCAGAACGGCATGACGTACAACCGCCTCATCCAGGGTCTGAAGGCCGCCAACATCGAGGTGGACCGCAAGATCCTCGCGGAGCTGGCCGTCAACGACATCAACGCGTTCGCCGCGCTGGTCGAGGTCGCGCAGAAGGCCCTCCCGGCCGACGTGAACGCGCCGAAGGCCGCCGCCTGAGCGCTCCGCTGAGCCGGACGTGATATTCGGACCCGCAAGCCGAGTGCTTGCGGGTCCGAGTGCGTTCGGCAACTCGTCTGCCGTGTTCTCTCGTAGGCCGCGTGCACGTTGTATGTGGCTGGTCGTGCCCACGCGGCGGAGCCGCACATCGACACTGCCCCGCGCCCCTTTCAGGGGCGTCCTTCTCAAGGTGAGTCTCATGGTTGCCCCCGAACTGATCTCTCCCAAGTCGCCCCGTGTCTCCGCCGCCCGGCGGCTCGGGAAGCGGAACTTCCGGGGGAAGGAGCGGTTGTTCCTCGCCGAGGGGCCGCAGGCCGTGCGGGAGGCCGCCGCGCACGGCGGGCTCGTCGAGATGTTCACGACCGTCGACGCCGCCGAGCGCTACGCCGACATCGTGGGCGAGGCCCGCGCCGCCGGAGCCCGGGTGCACCTCGCCGACGAGAGCGTCATCGCCGACATCTCCACCACCGTCACCCCGCAGGGCCTCGTCGGCGTCTGCCGCTTCCTGGACACCCCCTTCGAGGAGATCCTCGCCGCCCGGCCCCGGCTCGTCGCCGTCCTCGCCCACGTCCGCGACCCCGGGAACGCCGGCACCGTGCTGCGCTGCGCCGATGCCGCCGGCGCCGAGGCCGTGATTCTCACCGACGCCTCCGTCGACCTCTACAACCCGAAGGCCGTCCGCGCCTCGGTCGGCTCCCTGTTCCACCTGCCGGTCGCCGTCGGCGTCCCCGTCGAACAGGCCGTCGCCGGACTCAAGGCCGCCGGCGTGCGCATCCTCGCCGCCGACGGCGCCGGGGACGACGACCTCGACGACGAGCTCGACCAGGGCACCATGGGCACTCCGACCGCCTGGGTCTTCGGCAACGAGGCCTGGGGCCTGCCCGAGGAGACCCGCTCCCTCGCCGACGCCGTCGTACGCGTCCCGATCCACGGCAAGGCCGAGAGCCTCAACCTCGCGACGGCCGCCGCCGTGTGCCTGTACGCGTCCGCGCGGGCACAGCGCGCGCCCGGAGGGTGCCGGTCCGTCACGTCCAGCTAGTAGGGTGACGGACTCGGGGCCCACTGCGCCGTTTCGAGAGGTGGGGTACGGGGAGATGACAGTCCGCACCAGCAGGCCCGCGCGGGCGAGCGACCCCGCGGGACTCGGCCTGGACCCCGACGACCTCTCCGACGGACTGGTCGTCGCCGACGAGAGCGGCCGTGTCGTCTGCTTCAACGCCGCCGCCGAGCGCATCACCGCCGTCCCCGCCGAGCGCGCCCTGGGCGCCCCGCTCGAGCGCGCGCTGCCGCTGGAGGACCTGGAGGGCCGGCGCTGGTGGCAGCTCACCGACCCGTACGGCGGACTCGCCATCCGGGTCGGCCAGCCCGAGCGGAACCTGCTGCTGCCCGGCGGCCGCGAGGTCCTCGTCACCGCCCGGTACGTGCGCAGCCGCCCCACCGGGCCCGTGCGCCGGGTCGTCGTCTCGATCCGCGACACCGAGGCCCGGCGCCGCACCGAGCGGAGCCACGCCGAGCTGATCGCCACGGTCGCCCACGAACTGCGCTCCCCGCTCACCTCCGTGAAGGGGTTCACCGCGACGCTGCTCGCGAAGTGGGAGCGGTTCACCGACGAGCAGAAGCGGCTCATGCTCGAGACCGTCGACGCCGACGCCAACCGCGTGACGCGGCTGATCGCCGAGCTCCTCGACATCTCCCGCATCGACTCAGGCCGGCTGGAGGTGCGCCGCCAGCCCGTCGACGTGGCGGCCGCCGTCTCCCGGCACATCCAGGCCCACGTCGCCTCCGGCCGGCCCGCCGACCGGTTCCTGCTCCGGGTCACCCAGCCGCTGCCCAAGGTGTGGGCGGATCCCGACAAGGTCGACCAGGTGCTCAGCAATCTCCTGGAAAACGCGGTGCGCCACGGCGAGGGAACCGTCACCATTGACGTCGAGCCCACCGACCCGGTCGGAGCGTCGGTCACCGTGAGCGACGAAGGGCCCGGCATCCCGGAGGAGTCCATGAACCGCGTCTTCACCCGCTTCTGGCGGGGCAGCAAGCGCGGCGGCACGGGGCTCGGCCTGTACATCGTGAAGGGCATCGTCGAAGCCCACGGGGGTTCGATCACGGTCGGGCGCGCGCCCGGCGGCGGCGCCCGGTTCCGATTTATGCTGCCCGTGGCCACGCCGGCGTATCTCAACGCCTGAGCAGACCGGCCCCACGGGCGCAGTCACCCACCTCACCCCCGCTAGACTCGTCCTTTGGCACATTGCGTCTCCAGATCAGAGACGGTTCGTCCCAAAGACAGGGACGCGTCGCAGACGGGGCCATCCGCCAGCCAATCGGAAGCACGGGAAGAGATGTCGGCACCGAACAAGTCGTACGACCCTGTCGAGGTCGAGGCACTGAAACCGGAAGAGATCGAGCGCGTGCGGGACGAGGCGCTCGCCGCCTTCGCCGCCGCGGACTCGCTCGAGGCGCTTCAGGAGGCCAAGGTCGCGCACGCCGGCGGCACCTCGCCGCTGTCGCTCGCCAACCGCGAGATCGGCGCGCTGCCGCCGCAGGCCAAGGCCGCGGCCGGAAAGCTCGTCGGGCAGGCCCGCGCCGCCGTCGGCCGGGGCCTCGCCGCCCGCCAGGCCGAGCTGGAGGCCGAGCGCGACGCGCGCGTCCTGGTCGAGGAGGCCGTGGACGTCACGCTGCCCTACGACCGCGTGCCCGAGGGCGCCCGGCACCCGCTCACCACCATGATGGAGCGCGTCGCCGACGTGTTCGTGTCCATGGGGTACGAGATCGCGGAGGGCCCCGAGGTCGAGGCGGAGTGGTTCAACTTCGACGCCCTGAACTTCACGCCCGACCACCCGGCCCGGCAGATGCAGGACACGTTCTTCGTCGCCGGCCCCGAGGGCCGCGCGAAGACGGTCGGCGACGAGTCCGGTGTCGTGCTGCGCACCCACACCTCGCCCGTCCAGGCCCGCACGCTGCTCGACCGCGAGCCGCCCGTGTACGTGGTCTGCCCCGGCCGGGTCTTCCGCACCGACGAGCTGGACGCCACGCACACCCCGGTCTTCCACCAGATCGAGCTGCTCGCCGTGGACGAGGGCCTCACCATGGCCGACCTGAAGGGCACCCTGGACCACATGGTCCAGGCGCTGTTCGGCGCCGACATGAAGACCCGGCTGCGCCCCAACTACTTCCCGTTCACCGAGCCGTCCGCCGAGATGGACATGGTCTGCTACGTGTGCCGCGGCGCGTCCGTCGGCAACCCGGACCGTCCGTGCCGCACCTGCGGCAGCGAGGGCTGGATCGAGCTGGGCGGCTGCGGCATGGTCAACCCGCGGGTCCTCGTGGCCTGCGGCGTCGACCCCGAGAAGTACAGCGGCTTCGCCTTCGGGTTCGGCATCGAGCGGATGCTGATGTTCCGCCACAACGTGGAAGACATGCGAGACATGGTCGAGGGTGACGTCCGGTTCACCCGGCCGTTCGGGATGGAGATCTGATGCGGGTCCCGCTTTCTTGGCTGCGGGAGTACGTCGACCTGCCGGCCACCGAGACCGGTCGCGACGTACAGGAGAAGCTGGTCCAGGTCGGCCTCGAGGTCGAGACCGTGGAGCAGCTCGGCGCGGACATCAAGGGCCCCCTCGTGGTGGGCCAGGTGCTGACCATCGAGGAGCTCGAGGGCTTCAAGAAGCCGATCCGCTTCTGCACCGTCGACGTCGGCCAGGCCAACGGCACCGGTGAGCCCCAGGAGATCGTCTGCGGCGCCCGGAACTTCCAGGCCGGCGACAAGGTCGTCGTCGTGCTGCCCGGCGCCGAGCTGCCCGGCGGCTTCGCGATCGCCGCGCGCAAGACGTACGGCAGGACCTCGCACGGCATGATCTGCTCCACCGACGAGCTGGGCATGGGCGACGACGGCACGCACGGCATCATCGTGCTGCCGCCGGAGACCGAGGTCGGCCGCGACGCCATCGAGCTGCTCCAGCTCGTCGACGAGGTCCTCGACATCGCCGTCACCCCGGACCGCGGCTACTGCCTGTCCCTGCGCGGCATCGCCCGTGAGACCGCCATCGCGTACGGGCTCCCGCTGCGCGACCCGGCGCTCCTGGACGTCCCCGCGCCCAACGCGCAGGGCTACCCGGTCCAGGTCTCCGACCCGATCGGCTGCGACCGCTTCACCGCGCGCACCGTCACCGGTCTGAGCCCCGAGGCCCGCTCGCCGATCTGGCTGCAGCGCCGCCTGCAGAAGGCCGGCATGCGCCCGATCTCGCTCGCCGTCGACGTCACGAACTACGTGATGCTCGAGCTCGGCCAGCCGCTGCACGCCTACGACCGTTCCCTCGTCCAGGGCACGATCGGGGTGCGCCGCGCCACGCAGGGCGAGAAGCTCACCACGCTCGACGGCGTCAAGCGCGTCCTCGACGCCGAGGACCTGGTCATCACGGACGAGCGCGGCCCCATCGGCCTTGCCGGCGTGATGGGCGGCGCCAACACGGAGATCGCCGACCACTCCGAGGACGCCGGCACCACCGACGTCGTCATCGAGGCCGCGCACTTCGACGCGATCACCATCGCCCGCACCGCGCGCCGTCACAAGCTGACCTCCGAGGCCTCCAAGCGCTACGAGCGCGGCGTCGACCCGATGGCCGCCTCCGCGGCCGCCCAGCGCGTCGTCGACCTGCTGGTGCTGCTCGCCGGCGGCACCGCCGAGGAGGGCGTCACCGAGGTCATCGCCCCGGGCGCCCCGCGCACCATCTCGATCCCCGCCGACCACCCGGACAAGGTCGCGGGCGTCGCCTACGGCCGCGAGACCGTCGTGCGCCGCCTCCAGCAGGTCGGCTGCGACGTCTACGGGCAGGACGAGCTGGTCGTCACGGTTCCGTCCTGGCGCCCCGACCTGACCGACCCGAACGACCTGGCCGAAGAGGTCATCCGGCTCGAGGGCTACGAGAACCTGCCCTCGACCCTGCCGAAGCCCCCCGCGGGCCGCGGCCTGACCGAGCGCCAGCGGCTGCACCGCCGCGTCGGCCGCGCCCTGGCCGGCGCCGGCTACGTGGAGGCGCTGAACTACCCGTTCATCGGCGCCGCCGCCCTCGACGCCCTCGGCATCGAGGCGGACGACGCCCGCCGCGTCACCGTCGACCTGGTCAACCCGCTGTCCGACGAGGAGCCCTCGCTCCGTACGACGCTGCTGCCGGGCCTGCTCGGCGCGCTGCGCCGCAACGACGGGCGCGGCAGCCACGACCTGGCGCTCTTCGAGACGGGCCTGGTGTTCCGGCCGACCGGCCAGGAGCACAAGGCGGTCCGGCTGCCCGTCGACCGCCGGCCCACCGACGAGGAGATCGCCGAGCTGACCACGGCGCTGCCGCGTCAGCCGCGCCGCGCCGCCGTCGTGCGCGCGGGGGCCCCCCCGCCCGGCCCCGCGGGGCGCCCTCGGGGGGTCGGACACCCGGGCGGCCTGGGCTCGGACCCGGGCCGG
>NZ_JBHYTK010000120.1:24651-25512 GCF_042749255.1 Streptomyces sp. NPDC059524
TCGCCCGCCGCCCCACCGCGGGGCTTATCGCCGTGCCGCCCAGCCCGGCGCCGCCACAGCCCGCCCGCGCGGCGGCCGGCGGCGGGCGCCCCCGCGCGCAGGCCGGCTGGTGGGGCAAGGGCTACCCGGCCACCTGGGCCGACGCCGTCGAGTCCGCTCGGATCGTCGCCCGCGAGGCCGGCGTCGAGCTGACCGTCCGCGCCGACCAGCACGCGCCGTGGCACCCGGGCCGCTGCGCCGCGCTGTACGCGACGGTGGACGGCACGGAGACGCTCGTCGGCCACGCCGGTGAGCTGCACCCGCGCGTCGTCAAGGCGCTGCACCTGCCCGAGCGCACCTGCGCGATGGAGATCGAGCTCGACCTCGTCGAGCAGGCCTCCACCGGCGCGCTCCAGGCCCCGCGGATCTCCACGTTCCCCGTGGCCACGCAGGACGTCGCGCTCGTCGTCGGCAAGGACGTGCCGGCCGCGGTCGTCGAGGACGCCCTGCGCACCGGCGCCGGGGAACTGCTCGAGGCGGTCCGCCTGTTCGACGTGTACGAGAACGCGGAGCAGCTCGGCGAGGACAAGAAGTCCCTCGCCTACGCCCTGCGCTTCCGTGCCGCCGACCGGACGCTGACGGTCGAGGAGGCCAGCGCCGCGCGTGACGCGGCGGTCGCCCACGCGGCCGAGAGCACGGGCGCGGTGCTGCGCGGCGCCTGACGCCGCGGCAGGACAGGACAGAACGAAGGGGGGGCGCGGGGGGGACGCGGGGGGCCCCCGCGCGGTGGGGGACCAGCAGTGGGCGCCGTTGGCGGCCGGGGGGGCGGGGGCGCCGCGCCCCCCCGCGCTGGGGGGTGGGGGGGAGGGTCGCGCGGTCGCA
>NZ_JBHYTK010000121.1:0-25391 GCF_042749255.1 Streptomyces sp. NPDC059524
TACTAGTTGGTCTA
Source organism: Streptomyces sp. NPDC059524 (assembly GCF_042749255.1). Classification (NCBI taxonomy): domain Bacteria; kingdom Bacillati; phylum Actinomycetota; class Actinomycetes; order Kitasatosporales; family Streptomycetaceae; genus Streptomyces; species Streptomyces sp. NPDC059524. The sequence goes on from NZ_JBHYTK010000121.1 coordinate 15, forward strand.
AGTTAGCCGTGTTTGTTGCTAGATGTTCTAGGGCCGGGGGGTAACCGCCTGTTAGGGGGGCGCCTTCCACGCGGTTTGGTCGGGGGTGGGGCCCCCGCCCCTTGAACCACGGCCCGCCCCTATGACGAACCACGGGCCCTACGACGGTCCACGGCCCCTACGACGGACCATGGACCCTACGACGCGGCGGCCTTGGCCGGTTCGTCGGACGTGACCCGCACCGGAGCCGTGCCGGCGGCACTGTGCTGCTCGGCCCAACTCTCCAGCGCCGAGCGGCAGGCGTGGTCGAGATGGTGCAGCCCGGACAGGTACACCTCGATCGGCCGGTCCTGCGGAAGCGCCTCCAGACTGTCGAGTATCTTCGGCAGCCGCAGGAACGTCGCGTTGCCCGACAGGTGCACCTGGATCGGACCGGCACCCTTGTCTATGACCTCCGTCTTCAGGTGCGAGGCCTCCCAGGCGGTCTTGACGACGGCCAGGGCCAGTCCGATGAGCACGCCCTCGAGCATGTTCATCGCGACGATCGACACGGCGGTGACGACAAGGACGAGCGCCTCGCCCTTGTGCCCGCGCCACAGCAGGCCGACCTGCCGGAACGGGATCAGCTTCCAGCCCGCGTGCACGAGCACGCCGGCCAGCGCGGGCAGCGGGATGAGTGCCAGCGTCGACGGCAGCGCCGCCGCGAACAGCAGGAGCCACACGCCGTGCAGGACGCGCGACGCCTTCGTCCTGGCGCCCGCCTGCACGTTCGCCGAACTGCGCACGATCACCGCGGTCATCGGCAGCGCGCCGAGCAGGCCGCACACCGTGTTCCCCGCGCCCTGGGCGATCATCTCCTTGTTGTAGCGGGTGCGCGGACCGGTGTGCAGGCGGTCCACGGCCGCCGCGCTGAACAGCGATTCGGCGGAGGCGATCAGCGCGAACGCGAGGACGGTGCCCCAGATCGCCGGGTCGGCCAGCTCACCGAGCGCGCCGGCCCCGGGCGGCTGGATCGCGCCGAGCAGGCCCTCCACCTCGACCGTGGCGACCGGCAGGTCGCCGACCAGTGAGGCCAGCGTCGCAAGGACCACCGCCGCGAGGGCGCCGGGCACCGTGCGTACCTTGGCGGGCAGCCGCTTCCACAGCACGATGACGGCGACGGTTCCGGCGCCGATCGCCAGCGAGATCAGGGCCTCCGGGCTGCCGACGGCGTCGGCGAACGCGCCGGGCAGCCCCGTGAGCTTCCCGAGTCCCGTCTCCGGGGCCTTCAGACCCGCCGCCGCGTAGAGCTGACCGGCGATGATCACGAGGCCGATGCCGCACAGCATGCCCTCGACCACGGACACGGAGATGGCCCGGAACCAGCGGCCTATCCCGAGGAAGCCCATGGCGAGCTGGAGCAGACCGGCCATCAGGACGATCACGCCCAGCGCGGCCACTCCGTACGTGCTGACCGCCTCGTAGACGAGCACGGTCATGCCCGCGGCGGGCCCCGACACCTGAAGGCTGCTGCCCGGGAGCAGGCCGGTGACGATCCCGCCCACGATGCCGGTGACCAGGCCCAGTTCGGCGGGGACACCGGAGGCGACGGCCACGCCGACGCACAGCGGCAGGGCCACGAGAAACACGACGAGGGACGCGGCGACGTCCTGCCGCAGGAAGGGGAACCTCGACTTCAGTGTCATGGTGCCCCTCACAGCGCCTCGAACGAGTCGGTCTCCGGGCGGTGTTCGCGCACGCCTCCGGTGTGCACCTCGTAGTACCACCCGTGCAACCGGAGCCTTCCCGCCCGCACCCGCTTCTCCACGCACGGGTACGAGCGCAGGCGCAACAGCTGGGTCAGGACGTGGTGCTGCACCGCGTCGGCGACGGTGGGATCCGAGGGATCCGCGCACTCCGGTTCCCCCGCGGCGTGCGCGAGCCAGTCCCGCACGGCGGGCACGGCACCGAGGTCGTCGCCGCGCACGACGGCGCCCACGGCGCCGCAGTGCGAGTGGCCGCAGACCACGATGTGTTCGACGCCGAGGACCTCCACGGCGTACTCGATGGTGGCCGCCTCTCCGGTCGGGTGCCCGGAGGCGTACGGCGGGACGATGTTCCCGGCCGTGCGCAGCTCGAAGAGCTGGCCGGGGCGGGCGCCGGTGATGAGCGCCGGGACGACGCGGGAGTCGGCGCAGGTGATGAACAGAACTTCGGGTGACTGGCCTTCGGCGAGTCCGGCGAACTCCTCAGGGCGCTGTCCGAACGTGCGGGCATTGTCGATGAGGGGATGCATGGCTGGTGTTTCCTCCTGGCGCGCCGCGAAGGCGCGTCGGACGGACAAGGGCAGGTGTGGGGTCGGCCCGCTCACCCAGCGGCGGAACGTCTGACGTGCCGTCGGACGCAAGACCGCCGGGCGCGGTCGCTGTCCCGGCGGCAGTTCGCCCCGTGCGCCCGAAGGCAGAGGGGAGGGACGGCGGGGAACACCACCGTGGTTCGGGCCGGTCCACCTCCGAACATGCCTCTCCTTCCGGACGGTTCACGTCTCTGGCGCACACCAAGACTTGGTCAACGAACTGCCAAGAAACACCATAGCCATGCAAAGTCGCGCGCCGGGTTAACTGGACGTTTCCATTCGGAAAGGGGCCGAAGGGCGGTCATGAGTGGCGGAATCCCGCCCGTTTCCGAAGCCGTAGCCGTTCCAGTCCCCGATCACCCGCCGGCGCAGCTCCTCGGGGTACGAGGTCGCGAACGACGCGATCCCGCCGCGCAGTTCACCGGTGAACTCCTCGGGCCGGACGCAGCTCATGACCGACTTGCCGCCCCGGCCCGCCCGGATCTGCTCCCGGGTCAGGTACGGGACCATCGGGATGCCGGGGGCGTCCGGGAAGACGTACTCGGTGCCGGGGCGGTAGCGGGTCGCGAGGGCCCAGGCGACCTGGGCGAGGTCGGTGACGTCGATGTCGGAGCCGACCAGGATCACCTTCGGGACCAGCCAGCCCGCGTGCGAGTCGAAGAGGACCTTCGCGACGTCGCGCACGAGGTCCTCCTCCGTCGTCCGGCGGGCGGCGAGCCGCGCGGGGTCGACCGAGACGACCATCCAGCAGGTCGCGGCCTCGTACGAGCACCACGCCAGGTCGACCGGCAGACCGGCGGAGCGGAGCAGGCCGGTCGCCTCCGCGGAGATCATGGTGCCCCAGATGGTGTGGTTCTCCTCGGGCGGGACCCCGGCCACGCACACGGGCAGGACGGCCCGGTCGCGGAACGTCATGGCTTCCACGTGGAAGAGCGGTTGCGGTTTGCTGCCGGGGAACGCGTAGCCGTGGTACTCGCCCATCGGCCCCTCGGGGCCCGTTCCGTCCACGGAGATGTGCCCCTCCAGGACGATCTCCGCGTTCGCCGGGACGTACAGACCGTTGGTCTCCGTCCGGACGACCTCCACACCGGTTCCGGTGAGCGCGCCCACGTAGCCCGCCTCGTCGACACCCGCCGGGAGCGGCATCCCCGCCGCGGCCAGCGCCGCCGGGGGAGCCCCCAGGACCATCGCCCACGGCGTGGGCCGCCCCAGCTCGCGCCACATCTCGCGGATCATGCCGACGTGCTGCTGCGGCATGGCCGGGCCCACCAGCGTGGTGCGGTCGTGCAGCATCGTGCGGGCGACGGACCAGCTCGTCCACCGGCCGTCGGGGCTCTGGACGACATGGAACCCGTACGTGCCCACGTACCGGCCGCCGTCCTCCTGGTGCAGCAGCGGCACCGGCAGCCGCTCCAGGTCGACGTCCCCGCCGAGCAGGACGTTCTCCTTGCAGGGGCCGGTCGGGACGACGGTCGGGGCGATCGGGTCGGCGTCCAGCGCCGCGACGAGCTTCTCGACGACGTCGCGTGCCGAACTGTGCGGCGGCAGTCCGACGTGCGCGGCGAGCCGGCCGTACGTTCCCCGCGCGTCGCCGCTCAGGCCCGCCGGTGCGCCGAGGACGCGCAGGCCCGCGTCGCCCCCGGAGAGGGCCTCGAACAACGGGGCGGGGGAGCGGGTCTCGTACACCCGACGGGTCACCGCGCCGAGCTCCAGGTCCAGGTCGACCGTCCGGCCGACGCGCACGGCATCCCCGCGGCGCAGCAAGTCGTCGACGAAATCACGGAAGTTGAGGGCAGCACCGTACTGCGTCATGGGTTTCTCCCAGGGGTCGGGCGCGCCGGGCGGCGCGGGCGCGCCGGGAACGTGTCAGGGGGTCGGAGCCCCGAGGCGGGCCGCGCGCATGCCCTCCCACCGCCGCGCCCGCGGCGCGGCGAGACCGAACTGGTCGAGCACGCGACTGACGACGTGGTCGACGATGTCGTCGACGGAGGCCGGACGGTTGTAGAAGGCGGGCATCGGCGGCACGATGCGCGCGCCCATCCGGGACAGCGCCAGCATGTTCTCCAGATGGATCTCGCTCAGCGGCGTCTCCCGCGGCACCAGCACCAGCGGCCGGCGCTCCTTGAGCACCACGTCCGCCGCCCGCCCCACGAGGCCCTCGGCATAACCGGCCCGCACGCCCGCCAGGGTCTTCATGCTGCACGGCGCGATCACCATGCCGTCGGTCGGGAAGGACCCCGAGGAGATCGCGGCGCCCTGGTCGGCCGGGTCGTGACAGACATCGGCCAGCCGCGCGACCTCGCGCGCCGAGCGGCCGGTCTCCAGCTCGACCGTGCTGCGGGCCCAGCGGCTGAGCACCAGATGCGTCTCCACCTCGGGAAGCTCCCGCAGCGTCTCGAGCAGCCGGACACCCAGGATCGCGCCGGTCGCTCCTGTCATCCCCACGACCAATCGCACGACTGTGCCCCTTCTCGTCTCATGCCGGATCGCCCTCTCGGGGCGTGCGTGGACTGTTTCGGTCACCAGGCCTCGGAGGGCGGCAGGTCGCGGCCATCTGGGCCCCGACCAGCCACGACTTAGACTCTAGGAGCGAGATCGGGCCGCCCGACCAGGGAAAGCGGACCGGAGATGTGCAAAAGGAGACACGCCTGTGGCAGGGATCCCGCAGCTGGACTTTCCGCGCCGGGCGGGCAGCCTCCCCGGCGTCCAGGTGCTGGGCCTGCACGAACTCCTCGACCTCGCCGCCGGATTCGCGGGCAGCCCCTTCGCGCCGCTGCGCCCCGGCTTCCACCTGCTGTTCACGCTCGGCACCGGCCACCTGGTGTGCACGGTGGACGACACCGAATGCCTGGTGACCGGCGGCAGTTGGCTGTGGGTGCGCCCCGGCCAGGTCCTCCAGCTGGGAGCGGGCACCCTGGAGACGACCGGCACCGCGGTCCTCTTCCTGCCGCACGCCCTGGGAGCGGACGCGGGCGCCGCCATCGGACTCGACCAGCGGACCTGGCGCCTGCCCGTCACCCTTCCGCCCGCGCTCGACGCGCCCGTACGGCAGACGCTGGAGCTGCTCGCCGACGAGTACCGGCAGCTCGGGCTGCTCCCGCTGGAGGCCCACACCGAGGTCGTCCGTCACCTGCTCACGGTGCTGCTCCTGCGGCTCACGCATCTGCCGTCCGCTCCGCGCGGGCCCGCCGCGGGCAGCGCCGCCTTCCACCGGTTCCACGAGGCGGTCGAAACCGGCTACCGGCGCACGCACCGGGTGGAGGACTACGCGGCCGAGCTCGGGTACAGCGTCCGCAGCCTCAGCCGCGTCACCCAGGCCGCCGTGGGACTCGGCGCGAAACGCTTCATCGACGACCGGGTCCTGCTCGAAGCCCGCCGGATGCTGCTGCACACCGATCTGACCTCGGCGTCCGTCGCGGACCGGCTCGGCTTCCCGACGCCGTCGGCCTTCACCCGCTTCTTCCGCAGCCGCACGGGGGAGACGCCCACGGAATTCGGCGGACGGATGCGGGCGGCCGCGTAGAAGCGCCCGAGCGGGGCGCCGCCGGACCCTGCCGAGTGGCTGACCGGCCCGCGACAGCCGAAGCTGGACGTCAGCGCACCGGAACCCCGGGAGGCTCACGCCGCACATGGACCGTCCCTCCTCGGTGCCCGACGCACGCGCCCGGCTGGAACTGGGCGCGATCAAGGAACTGCTCCTCGCCCAGCGCCGGCGCGTGCTCACCTACGCGCGCGACCACGACCGGCGCGCTCACCCTCCGGCCACCGACCGCCCCCGCACCGACCCGCCGCACCACCCCTCCGGCCAGGAGGTGCTCGACGCCCTCCCGATGCCCGCCCTGCTGCTCCAGCCGGTGACCGGCGCCGACGGCGAGGTCAGCGATGTCCTCCACGTGGCCCAGAACACCGAGGCCGTGGCCTACTCCGTGGCACGCATGCACGGCGGCTCGGTGCCGCCCGGGTCCGGGCCCGTCTCCCTCTACGAGCGGTTCCCGGCCCTGCGCGCCTCGCGGCTGCCCGAGCTGATCGCCCGCGCCCACCGCCTGCGCGAGCCCCAGGGCCCCACGACCGTCGAATGGATGGCGGGCGGCGGCACCCAGGGCCCCGTCCGCGTCAACGACGAGGTCCGGGTCGCACCGTGCGGCGACCAGCTGCTGCTGACCTGGGAGCGCGGGAACCGGCTGCGGATGGCGGCGGCCGCCCAGCACCTGGTCCGCACCTGCTGGGCGGAGTGGAACCTCGGCGACGACGGGATCGAACCCTCCCGCGGCTTCCGCCAGGTGATGGGCCTGCCCCCGGGCAGCGCCCTGCCCACCCTCGGCGACCTGGCGGCCGCCGTGACGAACGACGGACTGCCCGGCTACTACCAGATGCTGTACGACGTCATCCTGCGCAAACGCACCGCCTCCTGCGAACTCCGGCTCCGCGGCCAGACCGGGCGGGTCGTCCGGATGACCGCGGAGCCCGTCCGCATCGCCCCGGGCGGCCTCGTCTGGGCCGTGCGCGCGGTGCTCAGCGACGTGACGGCTGAGCGACGGCGACGCGAGACGGCCGAACGCACGGCACGGGAGGCGCGCCTCCAGCGCCAGCGGGCCGAGACCCTCGCCGAGGTCGCGGAGGCCCTGCGCGAAGCCGTCCTGCCCCACTTCCAGGACGAACTGGCCACCTACGGGCTCCAGGCCGCGGTCGTCTACCGGCCCGACGCCCGCGAGGCCGGAGTGGGCGGCGACTGGTACAAGGCCCGGCGCGTGCCCGACGGCCGATTGCTGATCGCCCTCGGCGACGCACGCGGGCACGGGCTCGCGGCCGTCACCCTCATGGCCAAACTCCGCTACGCCCTCGCCGGGCTCACGTACACCGAGCAGCCCGTCGAGCAGCTGACGCGATGGCTGAACGAGGCGGCGTGCGCGGACGGCGACGAGTCCACGGCCACCGCCATCGTCGCCCGCTACCACCCGGAGGGCTCCGTACTGCGCTGGACCTGCGCCGGTCACCCGCGACCGGTCCTGATCCGCGACGGCCGCGCCGCCGTCCTGCCCTCGCCCGAAGGCGGCCCCGGACTCTCGCTGGGCGTGCTGCCGGGCATCTCGTACAGCGCCGTCGAGACGCGGCTGCGGGCCGACGACATCGTCCTGATGTACTCGGACGGGCTCACGGAGCGGCGCCCCGGCGACCCGGACCGCGACACGGCCCGCTTCCTCGCACAGGCCGAGGACTGCTTCGCCTCGGATCCGCCCCCGCCCGGCCGCCTAGGACTCCTCCACTACACGGAGCGACTCGTCGAACGCCTCGACGGGCCGCACCGCCACGACGACGCAACGCTCCTCGCCCTGCGCCGCGTGGATCCGTGAGCGTCAACGCCCGCCGGAGGCAAGGGCCTCGGCCGCCACACCGAGGTCCGCGAGCAGCCCCTCGTACGCGCTCTCGCGGTCGTCCGCCCTCAGCACCGCCGATGGGTGGACCGTGCACACGAGACCGTGCCCCGGCGCGGCACCGCTCGACGCCGCCGCATGGCCCAGGTCGTCCCAGTCCGGGGCAGGCAGCAGGAGCCCGCGCTGTTCACCGACGCGGAAGGAGCTGTCGAGGAGCGCCTTGCCCGCGGTGGCGCCGAGTGCGACCACCAACTCAGGGTCGACCGCCTTCAGTTCCGCGGCGAGCCACGGCCGGCACGCCTTCAGCTCATGGAGGTCCGGGGTCTTGTGGATGCGGCGTCTGCCCGACCCCTGCCGCTCGAACTTGAAGTGCTTCACCGCGTTCGTGAGATAGGCGTCCTTCTCGCTGAGGCCGGCCTCGCCCAGCGCCTTGCGCAGCAGTTTGCCCGCCGGGCCGACGAAGGGGAGACCCCGCACGTCCTCCTGGTCGCCCGGCTGTTCCCCGATCAGCATCAGCCGCGCGGACCGCGTCCCGGAGCCGAAGACCGTCTGGGTGGCGTCCTTGTACAGGGGGCAGCCGCGGCAGTCGGCCGCCGCGCGCCGCAGGGTGGGCAGTCCGCCGCGGGAGGGAAGGTAGGGCGCCGCGCCCTCCTCCCCGTCCGGTGCCTGGTGCGTCATGTCGTCCGCTCCCTCTCTGCGGCAGGGGTCAGGCGGCGGACCTGTGCCGACCGTGTGTCTCGGACAGTGCCTCGACGAGTTCGTCGCGGTTCATGGAGGAGCGGCCCGGGACGCCGGCCTCGGCGGCCTTCTCGTAGAGCTCCTTCTTGGTCAGGGAGTCGAGATCCGTGGGCTTCTTCGCCCGGTCCACGCTCGCGCGCAGGGCGTCCATGAGGTCGACGACGTTGGTCGACTCCGCCGGGGGATCGGCCCGTTCGACCGGCTCGCCGGTCCGTTTGGCCTCGACGAGCCGCGCCACCCGCTCCTGGTAGGTGTCGTGGAACTCCTCGGGGTCCCACTCCATGCTCAGCTCGTCGATGAGCCGCTCGGCCATCCGCACCTCCCGGTCGGAGACCTTGATCCGGCCGGGCAGCGAGTCGAGCTTGCGCGGGTCCCGGATCTCGTCGGCCCAGTGCAGGGTGTGCAGCGTGAGCAGTCCCGACTCGGCCTTCACGGCGACCAGGTACTCACGGTTGCGCATGACGAACGTGGCGATCGCCGCCTTGTCCTGGTGCTCCATCGCCTTCGCCAGCAGCGCGTACGTCTTGCCGAAGTCCTTGCCCTTCGGGGCGAGGTAGTACGTCTTGTCGAAGAAGACAGGTGCGATGTCGTCGAGGTCCACGAAGCCGTCGATCTCGAGGGACTTCGACCGTCCCGGGGCGATGTCGTCGAGTTCGCCGGGTTCGACGAGCACGTACTCGTCGCCGACGTCGTACCCCTTGACGATCGCGTCGAGCGGTACCTCGTCGCCGGTGCGTTCGTTCACCCGCCGGTTGCGGACGCGGTCCGAGGTGCCGCGCTCCAGCTGATGGAAGTGGACGGCGTGGCTGTCCGTCGCCGTGAACAGGCGTACCGGCAGGGACACCAGCCCGAAGGTCAGTGCCCCGCCCCATACGGCTCGAGCCATGGCGATCGCCGTCCTCGGCCGGCCGGACGCCTAGGCCGGCCTGCTGCGCCGGTGCGAGGCGTGCCCGCGCCCGGTCGTGGACGCGTCGGAGCCGCGCCGCATCCAGCGGTGGGTGCGCCCGCCGCCCGCCTCGCGCGGCCGCGAGGTCCTGGCGTGGTGGTGGGAGGTGCCGCGCAGGGCCAAGGCCAGTCCGAGGCAGAAGACGAGTGCGAGGGCCAGGCCGGAGCAGAAGATCGCCAGCGTGTTCATGGTGGCGATGTCGTGGTCGAGCACGGACACGGTGTACTCGGGGCCGCCTCCGAGATTGCCGGCGATCGCCAGAGCGGTGAAGGCGCCGGTGGCGGCGAGGAGAAGAAGTCCCAGGGCCCGCATGTGAATCATCTCCCGGGGAGGGACGGTCAGGTGACCAACAGTCGGTTGAAGAACGAACGGTAGTGACGCAGGTCCTCGGTGTCCGCCTGCTCACCCCTGTTCCACTGGCCTTCCAGGTCCTGCTTGTGGTCGGCGAAGGTGGCGGCGAGCTGCTGCATCACCTCGGCGACGAGGGTGTCGGCGGTACGGACGGCCTCGCGCGGGTCGTCGACGAATTTGCTCTGCACCGACTGCCAGCGCGCGCGGAACCTGTCCTCGTCGGCGGGGGTGAGGAGTTGCGGAACGTCCTCTTCCCCGGACTCGGTGGCGGCCGCGGCCTCACCGGGCCGCTCGTCGTCGACGGGCCGGCTCATCCCCGTCGTCTCCGTCTGGGGCTTGCCCGGCCTCGTCGTCTCCGTGTCGGACTCGCCCGTCCCTGTCGTCGCCTCGCCGGGGAAGGTCGGTACCTGCGCCGCGTCGGTGGGCGGGCCGTCCTGCGTGGCGGGGCGGCCGGGAGTCTCGTCCCGTTGCATCTCTCCTCCTTGTTCAGGGCCACGTGTCCGGGGCCGCTCAGGCGCGGGCGTGGCGGGGTCCGCCCCCGTCGGAGAGCAGTTCGTCGAAGAGGGCGCGGTAGTGCACCATGGCGCCGCGCAGCTGCTCCGTCGTCGCCTGGTGCCGGTCGGTGAGTTCGTCCACCTCGTGGGCGGCCCGGTAGTGCTCCAGCGTCCGCCCGTGCTCCACCGAGAGGTCCTTGAGCCGCTGGTCGAAGTCCTCGGTCGGATAGCCGCGTTCGTGCATCAGCGAGGTCACCAGGTCGTCGGCGTCGTGCACGGCACCCTCGGGATGGTCCACGAAGTCCTCCTGCACGGTGGCCCAGTCCCGGGTGTAGCGGTCCTTGGCCTGACGGTCGAGCGGCTTGATGTCCAGCGCGTCGTGGCGCCGCTCGCGCGCCTTGAGCTCGCGCTCGGCCTCCCTGCGGCTGTCGGCGTCGTCCACCGCCCGCTCGTACTCCGGGCCGAAACGCTCGCGCAGGTTCCGGCGGCGCATGAACAGCGTGACCGCCACGAACAGCAGGGCGACGACCACGGCGACGGGAATGACGATCGCCAGCAGTGTCCCTGTCGACATGAGGAGAACCCCCTCCAAGACTGTGAGAGGCATCAATGCGGATGTGCGGGCCGAGTGCCCGGATCCCCGCGGCCGAAACGGCCCGCGACGGCCCGACGGCCTGCCGGGGAGGCCGACGGCGGCCGGGAAGGCCGCCGTCTTCGAACGGACGCTACGGTCCGCGCCGCGCTCGCGCGCCTACATGCTCCGGCGCTGCTCCTCGCCGGTCTCGTCGACGCCCTCGAGGGCGATCTCCTCCTTGCGGACCTCGCCCGTGACCGTGCGCTCCTCGGTGCGCTCCTCGGTGGTCAGCCGGACGCGCTCCACCGGGACGGCCTCGGTCTCCACCACGGGGCGTTCGGCGTGCAGGGTGACCTCGTGCTCGGCCTCGCTGATCTCCGGGCCGCGCAGGGAGTCGTCCACATTGGCCTCGGTGATGGGCTCACGCACCAGCCGGACCTCCTCGTGGCTGACGGGGACGGTCTGTTCGACCTCTTCCGTCACGACGTACTTGCGCAGCCGTGCCCGGCCCGACTCGTAGCGCTCGGTGCCGACGTGCATGCGCTCCTCGGACCGCGTCATCGCGTCGTCGCCGGAGGCCATGCCGGTCCGCTCCCGCTCGGCCGTGCCGGCCCGCTGCTCCTCGGTTCCGGCGGCTTCGTCGGGGCCCTTGAAGCCGGCGGCCGTACCCGTGCCGCCCGCCGCGGCAGCCATGCCGCCGCCCGCGCCGGCCATGCCGTCGCCCGCCGCGGGGCCGCCGTGGGCCCAGCCGCCCTCACCGGGCTCGTTGGCCCGCTGCCAGGCGTCGTCCCAGGCGATGCCGTAGTAGTCGTAGAGGCGCTGTTCCTCCGCCACGGACAGGTGTCCGCCGTTGTCCACGTCGACGTTGGGCGCGTCCTTGACCTTGTCCTTGGGGTAGGGGAGCTCGAGGTGTTCGCCGACCATGGCCGCGTCGCGGATCGGTGCGAACGACTCGTGGCTGCCGAACAGGCCCGTCTTGACGGTGACCCATTCCGGGCGGCCCGTGGCGTCGTCGTAGAAGATGTGCTTCGCGTTCCCGATCTTGTTCCCTTCCGCGTCGTGGACCGGGTGTTCCAGTACCGCCGGGATCTGCTCCTGGGTGATCATTCCGCAGCACCCTCTTTCGCTTCTGTGACGTTCCCGTTGGGTCCCCTCTTGGCGGGTCACCGTCACAGAAGTGGATAAACGGGACTAAAGAGATAAATGGGAATTAAGTGAATCCGTCCCTGGGCGCGGCGCGGCGGATACGGTGGTGCGATGACCACCACCGTCCACGTCCGCGGGGTCGATCTGGGCATCGAGTCCTTCGGCGACCACGACGCGCCCCTGATCCTGCTCGCCGGCGGGACGACCATGCTGTCCTGGCCCGACGCGCTGTGCGAGCGGCTGGCCGCGGGAGGCCGGCGCGTGGTGCGCTACGACCTGCGCGACAGCGGCGCGTCGACGGCCGGCGACCCCGAAGCGCCCGCGTACACGCTCCGCGACCTCGCGGCCGACGCGGCGGCCCTGGCCGGCGCGCTCGGCGGCGGCCCCGCGCATCTCGCGGGGATCGGCGTCGCGGGCATGGTCGCGCAGGTGGCCGTGCTCGATCACCCGGAGGCGTTCTCGGCGCTCACCCTGGCCGGGACCCGCCCGGTCGCCCCGGGCCCGGTCGACGACGACCTCCCCGACCACGACCAGGCGGCACTCGGCCGGCTGTTCTCGCGGCCGCAGCCCGACTGGAGCGACCGCGACGAGGTGGCGGAGTTCGCCGCGGCCGGCGCCGAAGTGCTCGGCAACGACCCCGGCGCCGCACGGGAGACCGCGGCGCGCGTGTGGGACCGCACCCCGGTCGACGACCCCCAGGTCCACGCGGCCAACCAACTGGGCATGGTCTTCTCCCGGCTCGACTGCCGTCCCCGTTGGCGCGAGCGGCTGCCCGGTCTCGCGCGCCCCACCCTCGTCGTCCACGGCCGCCGCGACCCGTTCTTCCCCGTGGGCAACGGCGAGGCGCTCGCCCGCGAGATCCCCGGGGCGCGGCTGCTCGTCCTGGAGGAGTGCGGCACCGCGATCGGCGCCGGGGCGGTCGAGGAGGTCGCCGAGGCGATGCTCGCGCTCGGGTAGACGCGAGCCGGCGCCCGCAGGTCTCAGATTTCCCTACGCGCAAGCGGCACCCGAGTCAGGACTCGGGTGCCGCTTCGGTGTTGCCGTGCGCGGGGCGTGCGGACTACTGCTCCAGCGCGGCGACGCCCGCCTTCGCGAACTTCTCGTCCAGGTCGCCCGACGGCGCGCCCGCGACACCGATGCCCGCGATGGGGGCGCCCTCCGTGGCGACCGGGGCGCCGCCGCCGAGGAACAGGGTGCCCGGGATGTCCTTCAGGGTGGGGGCGTTCTCGAGGCGCTTGACCAGCTCGGAGGTCGGGGCGTTCCAGGAGACGGCGGTGAACGCCTTCTTCTCGGCGGCCTCGTAGGACTGCGGGCCGGCGCCGTCGCCGCGCAGGGTCAGGATGGTGTTGCCGTTGCGGTCGACGACGGCCACGGAGACGCGCTGGCCCTCCTTCTCGGCGGCGTCGAGCGCGGCTTGGGCGGCCTTCGACGCGGCGTCGACGGTGAGGTGCGTGGTCTGGCGCAGGTTGTCACCGGCGGCCTCCGAGACCGTGGCGGCGGGCGTGGTCTCCGACGCGTTGGCGGAGAGCACCCCGGCGGTACCCGCGGCCAGTACGGCGGCGACACCCGCGCCCATCAGTACCCGCTTGCGACGGGGCTTCATTGCGTGCTTCAACGAGGGCTCCTCAGAAAGTGCCGGGGTGGTGCGGGAACCAGCCGTCCCGCTCTGCCCTCAGTCTCCGCGGCGTATCCGGCGACTCCTTCGGAATCTCGGCTGCGTTCCGCACGCCGATCGGTGGTGAAGGATCATCCGATCGGCTGATGTGCGGCCGCGCGGGGACCCCTCGGCTCCGGGCGTCCGTCAGGACTTGCGCCCGACCCCGCCGAACATCGCCACCTCGGCGGGCAGTTCCGCCCCGCCGTCGTCCGGACGCCAGTGGTTGCAGGAGACGACGCCCGGTTCGAGCAGGTCGAGGCCGTCGAAGAAGGCGGCGACCGCGGCCGGCGTCCGCTGCGTCAGCCGGGGCGTGCCGTGCTCGTTCCAGAACGCCACCGCCGCGTCGACGTCCGGCATGTCGGCCCGGGTGATGGTGTGCGAGAGGACGAGGTGGCTGCCCGGGGGCAGGGCGTCCATCAGCCGCCGCACGACCCCGTACGCCTCCTCGTCCTCCTCCACGAAGATGACGACGCCGAGGAGGATCAGCGCCACCGGCTCGCTGAGGTCCAGGACGCGCGCCGCCTCTTCCAGGACGGCGTCGACGTCGCGGAGGTCCAGGTCCAGGTACGCAGTGCGGCCCTCCGGCGTGCTGGTCAGCAGCGCCTCGGCGTGGGCCAGCACGATGGGGTCGTTGTCGACGTAGACGACGCGGGACTCCGGCGCGACGCGCTGCGCGACCTCGTGCGTGTTGTCGGCGGTCGGCAGCCCGGTGCCGACGTCGAGGAACTGCCGGATCCCGCACTCCTCGGCGAGGTGGCGCACGGCGCGCCCGAGGAACTGCCGGTCGGCGACGGCGTAGTCCCCGATCCCCGGGTGCAGTGCGCGGATCTGGTCACCGGCCGCCTGGTCGACCTCGTAGTTGTCCTTGCCGCCCAGCCAGTAGTTCCAGATCCGGGCGGTGTGCGGCTGATCGGTCCTGATGCGCTTGCGCGCCTCGATCGACGCGGCGGATATGTCGGTCACGCGGTCCTCCGGATCATGCCGATGTTCGGTCAAGGGCCAATCTATCGGCATTAGTTGAGGTTCCCCCGCCGTCGGCTCCGCCCGCGTCTCCTGCCGTCGTCCCGACGTACGCCTCGCCCGCACCGTCGTCCCGACGTACGCCTCGCCCGCACCGTCGCCCGGGCCCTCGGGGCCGCACACGACGTCCTGAACGTCGATGCCGGCACCGGCTCCTACGAGACCGACGCGCACACCGTCACAGCGGTCGAGCTCTCCCTCGCCCTGCGAGCCCGGCGCCCGGCCGAACTCGCCACCGCGATCGACGCCGTCGCGGGCCTGCGGCAGATGCGCCGGGTCACCAACGGCCCCGTCGTCGTCCCCACCGGCGACCCGGCGCGCGTGCGCGACTTCTGGCTCTACGACTACGCCTCCGACGTGCTCGACGCCGCAGCGCGGCGACACCCGCGCCTGGACGTCCTGGCCGACGCGCTCGGCGGCACCGTCTCCGTGCAGCCCGTCCCCGTCCCGCTGGACTGCACCGACGGCTTCGACGAGGCGTACCACGGGCGCCCCGAGATGCTCCTCGACCCCGCCGCCCGGCAGGCCTGCTTCTCCGCATGGAGCTTCATCGACGACGGCGCCCGCCAGGAGTTCGACATCCTCGTCCCACGCCCCGGAGCCGAGCGCGCGGTGCAGCGAGGTGCACCGGCTCGCTCGTCCTGCTGCGCGCGACCTGAGCGACCGGGCGCGACACGAGGGCCGTCGGGCCGGAAGAGGGGCCTCCGGTGGACTTCGGCCCGGCGGGGCGAGCACCATGATCCAGTGTCGCTTCCCCACCAGTCCACACATCCGCCCCGGCCCGCGCACATGATCGTGTGCGGTGACGACGCGCTCGCCGAGCGGCTGGCCACCGAGCTGCGCCAGCTGTATCGCACGCAGGTCACCGTCGTCGTCCCCTCGGCCCGCGCCACCCCGGAGCAGGACCCCGGAGGCGGCGCGGGCCGGATGCGGGCGGCCGCGCTGCTCAGCCGGCTCCAGGCGGCGATGAACCGGACCGCTCCGGCCCCGACGGACTCCCTGGCCGGGCAGGCGCCGCGGGTCCTGGAGGCGCCGGTCCTCGACGAGGACACGCTGACCGAGGCGGGAGCCGGGCGGGCGGACGCGCTCGCGCTGGTCCATGACGACGACGAGGTCAACATCCGCGCCGCGCTGGCCGCCCGACGGCTCAACCCGCGCCTGCGCCTGGTGATCCGGCTCTACGACCGCAAGCTCGGCCAGCACCTCGCCCAACTCCTCGACCAGGCCGCCGCTCTGGCACAGCCGGGGCTCGATCCGGACGCCCTCGACACCTCCACGACCGTCCTGTCCGACGCCGACACCGCCGCGCCCGCGCTCGCCGGAACCGTCGTCGCGGGCACCAGCAAGGTGATCCAGGCCGACGGGCTGCTGCTGCGTGCCGCCGAGCGCCGCCCGCCGGGCCGGGGCGAGAGTGCCGACCCGGGCATGTGCACGCTCGCCCTGCTGTCCTCCACCACCAACGACCCTGCGGGGACCGAGGGTTCTGACGCCTCGGGCCAGGACGGGCCCCTGCTCCTGCCCGACGACCGCACCGTCGCCGCGACCACCGGACGCGGCACCGTGGTCCTCGACGCCGTGACCCCCGCACCCCCGGGGCGAGCCCGGCGGAGCCTGTCCGGTCGCGGCCTGCCGATCGGCTCGCTCTTCTCGCGCCGGCTGCGCTGGTCGCTCGCCGGGCTCGTCGCCTGCGTCCTCGGCCTGGCCCTCGCCACCTGGGCGACCACCGAACCCCACCCGCTGCGCGCCGGATACCTCACCCTGCTCGACCTGTTCGCCATCGACGACCCCGCGATCGGGGAACCTGTCACCCGGCAGGTCCTCCAACTCCTCACCGGGCTCGCCGGGTTGTTGCTGCTGCCCGTCCTGCTCGCCGCCGTCCTGGAAGCCCTCGGCACGTTCCGGACCGCCTCCGCCCTGCGCCGGCCGCCACGCGGACTGTCCGGCCACGTCGTCCTGCTCGGCCTCGGCAAGATCGGCACCCGCGTCCTCGCCCGCCTCCACGAACTCGGCGTCCCCGTCGTCTGCGTGGAGGAGAACCCGGACGCCCGCGGCGTCCCCCTCGCCCGCCGCCTGCGCGTGCCCACGATCCTCGGTGACGTCACCGACGAGGGCGTCCTCGAAGCCGCCAAGATCCACCGCGCCCACGCCCTGCTCGCTCTCACCAGCCGCGACACGACCAACCTCGAAGCCGCCCTGTACGCCCGCTCGGTCAAACCCGACCTGCGGGTCTCCCTGCGCCTGTACGACGACGCCTTCGCCACCGCCGTCTACCGCACCCTGCGCGCCGCCCACCCCCGGGCCCTGACCCGCAGCCGCAGCGTCACCACGCTCGCCGCGCCCGCCTTCGCGGGCGCCATGATGGGCCGCCAGGTCCTGGGAGCCATCTCGGTCGAGCGCAAGGTGCTGCTCTTCGCCGCCCTCGACGTGGCCGGGCACCCCCAGTTGGAGGGGCGCACGGTCGCCGAGTCGTTCCGGCCCGGGGCCTGGCGGGTGCTGGCCATCGACTCCGCCGCCCCGGACGAACGCCGGCCCGACCTCGCCGCCTCGCCCGACGAGGAGAACCCCGCCCCCGCCACCGGTCTTATCTGGCGCCTGCACCCCGGTTACGTCCTGCGCCCCACCGACCGGGTCGTCCTGGCCGCCACCCGGCAGGGCCTGGCCGAACTGCAAGGGCCGCAGTCCAGGGCGGAACCGGGGCGGACGACCGCCTGACCGGCGCGGAGCCCTGGCCCGGCGGGAGCGGCTCAGATGCCGTCCGTCAGTTCCTCCGCGTACACCTGCGACAGCGGCTGCGGGCCCACGTACCGCTGGCAGTTGCACTGCCCGGCCTCGTAGCGCAACGGCTTCTTGTTCTCGTCCCAGGCGGTCGGCACCTCGACCCGCTCGTGACAGCGGCCCTGTTTGTCGTGCTTGGCCAGGTGGTGGGTGCAGCCGCAGATCGGCTCCGGAGGTTTGTGCGCGGCTTCCAGGGCGAGGCGTTCCTGCTGGGCCGCCTCCATGAGCTCCATCTTCCGCTCGTGCCTGCTGCGCAGCGCTGTACGGACCGTGTCGGCGAGCCAGGCGAACCCACCCGTCCAGAAGACGATCAGCACCCACCAGAACCAGTCCATGGCAATCCCCCTGAATGCGACGACCGGGCAAGAGCGGCTAGGGAAAGGATAGGCGGGGGCCCGCGCCGACGCGCTCCGTCAGCACCTGCCGGAAGTGGGCGCACGCGGTGAAGTCCTCGTGGTCGCAGTCGAGGGCGCACTCGATGAGCGCGAGGGATGCCTGCGCGGCCGCGATGCGCGAGCGGAGCGCGTCGGCCTCGACGCGCAGCGTTTCCCTGCGCTCGGCGGGGTCGGCGGTCGCCGCGAGCGAGCGGATGCTGTCCAGGGAGAGGCCGGCCTCCTTGGCGCGGAGGATCACGGCTACGCGGACGAGGTCGCCGGTGCCGTAGCGGCGCCGTCCGGCGGGGTCGCGGGCGGGGGTGAGCAGGCCCGACGCCTCCCAGTGCCGCAGCACGTGCGGGGCCAGGCCGAAGCGTTCGGCGACGGAGCCGATGCTCAGCCACGCGCGTGCGGCGCCGGAGTCGTCGGGCGGCGCGGGATCGTTTGACTTCATGCCGACATTAAGTCGCAGCCTTGCTTCATGACCAAGGAAACCGCACAGACTCAGCAGCCCGCGCATGCCCTGATCGCACTCCTCGACGCCGCCGACCGACTGCCCGGCGCCCAGGAACTGCGCTCCCTGTCCTACGACTTGCTCGCCGCAGGGCCGGGGAAGGCCGTGGTCGACGTGGGCTGCGGCGCCGGGCGCGCCGTGTCCGAACTGACGGAACGCGGCGTGCGGGCCCTGGGGGTGGACCCGGACGAGAGCATGGTCGCCGTGGCGCGGGAGCGGTGGCCGGAGACGGATGTCCGGATCGCGGACGCGTACGGGCTGCCGCTGGAGGACGCGTCCGTGGACGGCTACCGCGCCGACAAGGTGTTCCACGAACTGGTCGACCCCGTAAGGGCGTTGAGGGAAGCGCGCAGGGTGCTGGTGCCCGGCGGGCGGATCGTGCTCCTCGGCCAGGACTGGGACACGTTCGTCATCGACTCCGACGACGCGGCCCTCACGCGTCGGCTCGTGCACGCCCGCGCCGATCTGACCGCCGGGCCGCGCGCCGCCCGCCGGTACCGCGGCCTGCTCCTGGACGCGGGCTTCGAGGACGTGACGGTCGAGGTGCGCACCGGTGTGTTCACGGGGTCGACGATGCTGCCGCTGCTCACCGGCCTGGCCGAGGGTGCCTGTTCGGCCGGTGCCGTCACGCGCGGGCAGGCGGACGCCTGGATCGCCGAGCAACGGGCCAGGGCCGAGGCCGACCGCCTCTTCCTGGCCCTGCCGATGTTCGTCGCGGCGGCGACCGCACCGCAGTGAGCGGCCGAGCTCACGGGGTCCGGCAGAGACATGGAAATCCTGCTCCACGACACCGGTCTCCGCCCCGTGGTGCTCCGCCGCCACACCCGGGCCTTCAACGCCCGTGGCTGGTCAGGGCGGTTGCGCACAGGTGACATCGTCTCAGGGTCGGATGTCGCCCGTACGGCCGTGGTCGACGAACGGGATGTCGCGGACGCGGCCGTGACCGAGCTGCTCGCGCCCCACGACCCACCGGACCACGGCCCGTACGTGCCGACCTGACCCGAGGTGCTCGGCCGCGCCGAGCAGGTCGCTCACCTCGGAACCGCACTCCGCCGAGAACTGCGCTTCGAGGCCCTTCCCCCTGACCTGGTGCGCTCGCGGATGAGGGCCGACGGCCGCGTGCAGACAGTGCCAAACCCTCCAAGATCGGCCGGGCATCATTGTGCCGACCAAGATCACCACGCTCGTGCGCGCCACAACAGACTGGCGGGACGGGGTGGCCGGACCAGTCGACCGCCCCGCACCCTGCCCGCCACGACACCCTGGGACAGCACATCATGAGCGAACGCGTCATCGAGCCCAAGAGCCGGGGATTCCTGTTCCTCGACTCCCACCCCGGCGGCTGCGCGGCGCTGGTGGACGAGATGTGGCACGCGGTCCCCGCGCCGGACCGCGCCGACGACGGTGACCGGCCGGTGGCCCTGATCATCGGCTCGTCCGCCGGATACGGCCTGGCGGCGACGATCGCGGGCCTGGCCCGTGCCGGAATCCGCGGGATCGGCGTCTGCTTCGAGAAGGCGCCGGGCCGCCGCACCGGTACGGCCGGCTGGTACCGCACCGCCGCCACCGCCCGCCTCGCCCGGCTCCACGGGCAGGACATGGTCTTCCTCAACGGCGACGCGTTCAGCGACACGATGAAGGAGCAGGTCGCCGACCTCCTCACCGAGCGGTTCGGGGGGCGGCTCGACCACCTCCTCTACTCGGTGGCTGCGCCCCGCCGAACCGACCCGGACACCGGCCGGGTGCACGCCTCGGTCCTCAAGCCGGTGGGCGCGCCGCACACCACCAAGACCCTCGTCTTCGACGAGTCCGGCGCCCCGGAGGTCAAGGAGGTCACCACGGCGCCCGCCGAGGGCGACGACATCGAGCAGACGGTGGCGGTGATGGGTGGCACCGACTGGGAACGCTGGATCACCTTCCTGGCCGACCGCTCTCTGCTCGCCGACGGCTTCACCACCGCCGCGCTCTCGTACATCGGCTCACCGCTCACCGCGGCGATCTACCGGAAGGGCACCATCGGCGCCGCGAAGTCCCATCTCGAAGCCGCCGCACGCACCTTGGACGAGCGCCTCGCGAAGACGGTGGGCGGCCGCGCCGTGACCTCGGTCAACGCCGCCGCCGTCACCCAGTCGTCCACCGCCATCCCCGGCATCGCCCTGTACGTCGGCCTGCTGCGCGGCGTCCTCGGTGACGCTCTGGTGCCTCCGATCGGTCAACTCGTATCGCTGTGGGACCAGTTGACCGGCGCCCGCCCCCTCGCCCTCGACGACGAAGGCAGGGTCCGCCTGGACACCTGGGAACTGGACCCCGCCGTCCAGGACGCCGTGGCGGAACGCTGGAGCGCGGCGACCAGCGAGAGCGTCACCGCCCTCGCCGACCTCGACTGGTTCGGTGACGAAGTCCGCCGCCTCTACGGCTTCTCCGTCCCCGGCGTCGACTACACCGCCCCGGTCGAAACCGACGTCCCGTGGCCCTCTCGCACCGCCTGAACGGCCCGCGTGGTGAAGTGTGAGCCTCCGGCAACTCCGATACGGCAGGGAGCACTTCGCCCGATGAGCGCACAGCCCGTACAGCCCGTACATCTGGACAGTGGTGCCCCCAAGACCGCCCCGGCCCCGGACGCCCGGCCGTTCAAGCCTGCGCTCGTCAAGACGGTGTTCAGGGGAGTCGCCCCGATGCATGTCTCCCGGGCGGCCGCGCGGGCCGCCGGGGCGGTGACGCGCACCGTGCTGACGGAGATCATCGACGGTGCACGGAGAGCGGCCGCGGAGGAGGCGCGGCCGAAACTGCTCCCCAGAGACCTCATCGCGGCGATCGACCGGAACGTCGAACTCGAGGTCGGAACCCAGTGGTACGTCCGCAGCCCGACGTTTCGAGGCCTGTTGGGTGTCCGGTACGACGCCGAGGGCGCCGTCGTGCCCACTCCCCGGCGCAGTGAATCGCGCAGACCGAGTGCCGCGGCCGGCGCCCACAGGTTCGAGGCCGGGGTCAGGCGGCTGCTCCGAAGCCAGGGGGCGACAGCCGTCCCGGCGCTGGTCCGCGACCTCGACGGAATCGCGAGCGTGTTCCTGACGGACCTCGCCCGGGACGCGGCCATGGTCGTCCGCGAGGGCGGGGTGAAACGCTTCGGCGCGGTCATCCTGGTGATGCCGGGCCAGGCGCCCCCACCGCCGTCCGTCCAGGGCCCCCACGACCCGCCCACGCGCAGCGGGGACCGGCGGACCGTCGGCGGCGAGGACGTCCTGTCCGCGACCGCGATGCAGCTGTTCGGCAACATCCGGGAGCGGGCCCTCGCCGCAGCACAAGAGGTGATCTGACGGCCGTCGCAGGGGCCGGAGGAGCGGCTGCGACAGATCAGGTGTCGCAGCCGATCCCGTCGCCGTCGCGGTCGAGGTGACTCGCGTACCCGGGCTCACCGCGATGGACCGGAGCCGCTCCGGCGGCACGGGCCTCGCTGCAGTTGGCGTAGTAGACGCTGCCGCCGCCGCTGCCGCCATCGGAGGAGTCGTCGCCGACCGCGGCGCCCCCACCCTGCGCGGCGGCGGTGACGGTGGCCCGGACGGTGGTGGTCGCCTTCACGGTCCTGGTGACGGTCGGCGCCGGTTCGGCACTGGAGGCGGCGGTCTCCGTGACGGTGACCGTGGGCCTGGGGCTCGAACTGGGGCGGGCCGCCGCCGGCTTGGCGTCGGCCTGCGTCGTGGTGTCACCGGCGCTGGTGATGACTCCACCGAGGAGGAAGGCGACCCCGAGTGCGGGAAACACGAACCGCTTCCGAGCCCACTTGGGCACGGGACGGAACCCGCCCGCGGGTGGTACCGGTTGGCCAGGCATGTACGGATGAGTCAAGGCGTCCCCCTTGGTGATGGAGGGGCGAGGCTATTCCGCATGCACTGATCGTGGAGAAATGATGGAGAAGAAGTGACTGACTCGTGATGTGGTCTTCTTGGTGGACCTGCTCGCTCTCGTCACGCACCAGGTGCGGTTCGGGGGTGACACCGTCCGGCTCCATGGCCACGTACCAGCCCGCGCCGCCGTGTCGTCCGTCCCTTGGAACGTGCCGCAGCCGACCGGACCGCCGAAGACAGGGCGGACGGGCGGTGCGGACGACGTCGGCGCCGTCACGGCGCAGGCGTTCGGCGCGCTCGGCGAAGTACGGCAGCATCTCTTCGTCGGAACGGTGGTGCGGCGAGAATGCGGCCATGACGACGGATGCTTCAGGCGCAGGCAAGGTGGAAGCGGCATGGCAGGATCTGCTCGACTCCGACCGGGTGAGCGCTGAACTGGTTGTGGCGGCGTACGCCGAGCCTCGGCTGCGGCAGCTCTTCCCCTGGGCGGGGATGTGGGAGCTGCACTTCAGCCGCTGCACCGAGCAGCGTTGGACATGGGACGTGCCCTACATCGGCCCGACAGCAGCCGGACCGGGCCACGCCGGGCCGTACTACGTCGAGGGACCTTCTCGGACCCAGAAGATCGGCAGAGCTGACACGGCGCAGGAGGCGATCGCGATGGTCGTGGAGCGGCTGCCCTCCAACTGCGGCCCCGCGTTCCACGGAACGCCCGAAGAGCTGGCCGTGTATGAGAGTGGAGGAAACCTGTGATCGACCGGAGTTGCCGACTGCGGGGGGCGGTTCTGGAGGCCCCGGCCGACCAGTGATCGGCAGCCGGGCAGCTGATCCTGCGGGATTCCCGAACCTCCTCAGGCGCGGGTCGCTCAGCGCAGCGGAACGCGGCGGGTGGCCCACGGAAACCTCCGCGGGCCACCTCCAGGCAGAATCGGGGTGATGTCGTCCTGGGAGCGGCCGATGAAGTTCCACCACATACCACGTGATCGGCGGTTCTCCCCAGGTCAGAGGTAGGGGCGACCCTCGGAGGTCAGCAAAAGGTCAGCATCGGACCCCGAGGAGTCAGCACAACATGGCTGCACGCAATCTCGCCCGCGGTATGGGCTCCTTCTTCAAGGAGTGTGAGCACCCCGAGTCGCGCTGGTCCAAGTGCCCGCACCCGTACAAGATCCGGTATCGCAGTGCGGCCGGCCGACAGGCCGAGGAGGGGTGGGATGTCGGACTCCTCGGTCGACCTGTCGACAGGTCCGCCGCTGAAGAGCCAGAGCCTCGGTGACGGAGTTGCTCGGCAATGCGGCGGGCTCACCGTCGAGCTTTGCCGTTCCACATCCTGCCGCAGAGGGAACCGGAGGGGACGACCGCGTCGTGGCCTCTGACCTGGGTGGCGCTGTCGGCCATCTGGACATCGGCGTCGAGGCGTCGGCACGCAACGTTCTGCCGATCTCCTCGAACACGCCTTCTGCGTCCTGGGCGCCACACACCCCGCAGACCAGCCCGCTGATCGAGCCTTTCCTGCACCACTGAGACACGGCCCGAGCGGTTGTGCTGAGACGGTTGATCAGCCCATTCGGGCAGCGCGTAGCGCCCGTCGCCGACTGCCGTTGAGCATGTCGGCGAGGCGGTCGACGGCCCACACGGTGCGCAGGCCGAGCGGACCCAGCATCGCGAAGGGAGGGAACTTCGGTTCCTTCGCCCAGATACTGTCGAGATCTTCGTGTCGCGTTCCGTCCACGATCAGGTCGGCAGTCAGCGACCCGATGTACGGCGCCTGGGCCAGTCCGTGTCCGTTGCAGCAGATCGAGTAGTAGACGTTGTCCTCGAGCTGCCCCGCGATCGACAGGAAGGACGAGGTCATCGCGATCCACCCGCCCCACGCGCGCTCCACGGCCACGTCCGCCAGCGACGGGAAGCGCGTCGCGAACGCGCCGGCGAGCTCCTCGACCGTGGCCCGGTCCGGGGCCTTCGCCGGGAGGGGATACGTCTGGCCGCGTTCGATGCGCCGAATGCCGAACACGATGGTGTTGCGGGGGGTGAGGCGATAGTGCTCCATGACCTGATGCTGGGTGATCATCCCTGATCGACTGCTCCAGCCCAGTGCGGCGATGCGTTCCGGGGCGATCGGCTCCGTCTCCAACTCGTTGATCCACATGGGTACCGAGAGGCGCTTGGGGGTGATGTCCCATTCACCCGAGTGCGCGTTCGTCGCGAGCACCGCCTTGTTCGCCCGAACGGTGCCGCGGGGTGTCGAGATCACGACCGTGCCGCCGTCCTGAGTGACGTCGGTGACCTTGGTCTGTTCGTACACCTGTGCCGATGACGCGAGCAGAGCGCGGCGTACTCCGCGGGTCAGCTTGCCGGGATTCAGTGCTCCGCCGACGGCCTCGCGCATGCCGCCCACGAAGCCGCGGGGAAGGCCGAGCTCCTCGCTCGTGCCGACCGTTCCCCGTACTCCGGCGCGTCGGAGGATCGCGGCGATGGTGCGTGTCCGCAGCATCTGTCCATGGCCCACCGCGGCGAAGGCCAGGCCGTTGGGCTCGTAGTCGCAGTCGATGTCGTGGGTCTTGATGAGGCCTTCTGTGAAGCGCGCCGAGTTCTCGGCCACCCGCACCATGCCCGGCACCTTCTTGGGGTAGAAGAGGCTCAGCAGTCGGAGGTCGCCGCCCGGAACGGACGCGATCTGGCCGCCGCTGCGCGAGCTGGCGCCGTAGCCGCAGAACTCGGCCTCCAGCAGCACCACGTCCTGACCTCGATCAGCGAGTCGCAGTGCCGTCGCCATGCCGCCCATGCCCCCGCCGATGACGGCGACATCGCAGGTGAGGTCGCCGTCGAGGCCCGGGCGAACGTCCGTGGGAGGGTCGATCCAGCCGGTGAAGGTGCTGTAGGTGACGTTGTCGAGATTCATGAATCTGTGATCGCTTTCCGGGTCGTCCGCCAGACGTAGCCATGCGTGCCGCACGCTGTTGGCGTGGCGGTGACACAGGCGGCCGAGTCGGCACCGGAGATGCGTACTCCGGTTCCGACACCGTCGAACGCTTTCCTGCGACCGACACCTCGGCTGTCATGGCATTTCCTAGCCGTTCCTGCGGCTCGTGGTTTCACTGTCGCCAGTACCGACCGCCGGCGAGAACGGCAGCGAGCACCTGTTCCCCTCGGATCGGGTGCACAGTGCACAGGCGTCTGACACGTACCGCTGATCCGCGGATGCTGTCGGGGGCGGAGGCCGCGCCGGATCGTCCGCCATGGGCGGCGTGGCGTCGGCC